>NZ_JANIAG010000003.1:0-83942 GCF_028682155.1 Pseudomonas sp. 39004 | reverse complement strand
TGCCAAGCGTCGAACAGGGTATCGCTCTGCAACCCCGAAAGGCGCAACCGCAAGAAGTCGAGGTCATAGTCGGCGTCGCTGCGCGCGCCGAGGTAATCCAGGCCTTGATAGACCCCGGCACTGACGATCCGCAAGCGGCGAGCCTCGGCCTTGCGCCAGTTGCCCTCGAATGACAGCGCCCGTACGTAGTTATCGTATTCGCGCACCGGCAAACGCCCCGCAGGCCGATCTTCGAGATGCTCGCTGACCGCGTAGAAGCGCCCCATCACCGTCAGCCACTCATCCGGCCTGACGATCAGTGGTTGGCCAAGGCCTACCGAATAACGCTCGCTTTCCCGCTTCTGCGTGAGATCGCTGCCGTCATCCAGGCGAATACGGGTGCCCGGCGTGCTGCGATAGCGCGAAGCAGATACCAACAACTGGCTGCCTTCGGCGTCCAGGTACTGGCTGTAAGCCAAACGCTGGTAATGGGCCTGATCATCCCCGGGAGGCAGCAGCAGGCTTGCCTGGACCTGTTCGGCATAGCGGGTCTGGGCATTGCTGGCCACGGTGAACAGCGCCTGGGCGTCCTCACGGCTGCCATCGTTCACGGTAACGCCAGCGGCAAACGGCCTACGCCGCGCGTGCACCGTCAGGTGAGCGGCACCCTCAGGCGAATGCGCCGCGGTCAGTTCAGCGTCGAGCGCAACGCCCGGGATGCGTTCGGCAATGCCGATGTAGCGTTCCAGCGTTACACGTGTGAGCGGCCGTTCTGCTTGCAAACGTTGCAGCAACTGCTCCAGGTAACGGCGGGCCGAGCCGATGTCGCCTTGCAACCGGTAGCCCTGGATATAGCCCTCCACCAGCACCACCTGGACGCGACCGTCTGCGACATCCTGCGGTGGCAGGTAGGCATAAGAGAGCAGGTAACCGTCCTGCCGATAGCGTTGGGTGAGGCGCTCGGTGAACTGTTGCAACTCGCCCAGTGTGGTCTCGTGCCCTATCAGCGGCTGGTAGTGGTCGCGCAGCTCGCTCAGGGGCAACACCGTGCCGCCCTCGAAACGCACCTTGTGCAACACCAACCGGGTGTTTGCAGGTGCCCAACCAGCCGTATTGGCATCCGGCAGCGCCAGCCGCAGACGCGCAGTGTCGGGGCGGTAGGTGTCTATCGGCAGGTTGGCGGCAGGCAGCCGACGCTCGTTTTCATGGCTGTCGAGGAACACCGGCAACGCCTCTGCCTGGGCCAGCAATGCCCACGGCAGCAATAACAGAGGCACGACCAGAAGACGCATAGGACGCTCCATGATCCCTCGGGTACCGCGGCGCCAGCCGGTCACACCCGTCACTTGCAAAGCGTAGGTGCTGGCCCGGCAATCGTCGAACGGCTACTCGCTGACCTGAAACGCCACCCGCGCGGTCTCGCCACTTTCATCCAGCGCGCTGAGCTCGATCTGCCCGGCGCGGTCGAAGCGCACCAGCAGGCTGTCCTGGCCCAGGGTCTCGCCCAACGGCTGGCCATTCAGGAACCACCAGCGCCGGCCACCCCCGCCAAGGGCAGAAACGTGCAACTGCAACGGCTCGCTGCTGGTTGCCGGGCGGCGCAGGTTGTCACCTGGGCGCACACCGACGATGGACAGGGGCGGCGCAGTCGCCGGTGGCTGCGGTGGGCAGGCCGGGTCGACTGCCGGCAAGCGCGCCGCACGCCGCTCGACGCGGGGCAGCCACGGCTCCAGCGGCGCAGGCCAGAGGGCGATGTCGCGCACCTTGGCCCCCGGGCAACTGCCATCGACGCGCAGCCCTTGCGCATTGGCCCAGACGCGTTCGCGCAAGCCCATCCCGAGCGGTTGGTCGGCCGCCTGCAAGGTCGGCGGCGTGGTGCCGTCGAGGGTCCAGGCAAAACGCTGGCGACGGCAGTTGGGGTCTTGCCGATTCATCGGCTGGCCCAGCGGCCAGCAGATGGCTGCCACGCCGATGGTATCGGGCACCTGCTCGACCGGCACGCGGATACCGCGCTGGGCGTCGCGGTTGCTCAGCAGGTCATGCACCTGAAGCATCAACGGCGCCGCCGAGGCCAGGCCGAACTGCCCAGGCACCGGCGTGCCGTCAGGGCGGCCGATCCAGACACCGATCAGGTAGCGCGGCCCGACGCCAATCGACCAGGCATCACGGAAGCCATAGCTGGTACCGGTCTTCCAGGCCAACTGTGGGCGCTGCACGAGTTCGGCGTGCGGGTCACGGTCCGGCCGCGCCTGGCCACTGAGAATACGCCGGATTATCCACGCCGCCCCCGGCGACAGCAGGCGCCGCTCCAGCAACGGGTCCTGGGGCTGCAGGCGGATGCGCGCACTGTTGCCGGCCCGGGCCAGGGCCGCATAGCCGCCGACCAAATCTTCCAGGCGGCTGCCCGCACCGCCGAGGATCAGCGACAGGTTGGGCTCGGCCAGGGGCGGCAGCATCAACGGCACGCCGGCCACACGCATCTGCGCCGCGAAGCGTTTCGGGCCATAGGCTTCCAGCAACTGCACCGCCGGCAGGTTGAGTGACAGGGCCAGGGCCGAACTGGCCGACACCGGCCCGCTGAAGCCCATGGAGAAATTGCCAGGCCGATAGTCACCGTAACGCCTGGGCACATCCTGCAGCAGCGATTCGGAGTGGATAAGCCCGTCATCCAGGGCCATGCCGTAGAGGAACGGTTTGAGCGTCGAACCGGGCGAGCGCAAGGCGCGCACCATGTCGACATGGCCGTAGCGTCGCTCATCGCCCAGGTCGATCGACCCCAGGTAGGCGCGCACCGCCATGGTCTGCGCATCCACCACCAGAATCGCCGCCGACGTGCGCTCCGGCAGGCGTGCACGCCAGCCTAGCAGCAGGTCTTCGAGGCGCCGTTGCAGGGCCGCGTCGAGTGTGGTGCGAATCAGCGGCGGGCTACCGGCCGTGTTCAGCCGCCGCGCCAGCAACGGCGCCAGGGCCGGTTCTTGCCGCGGCGCCAGCAGCAAGGGCTCCTCGGCGGCCTCCTTGAGCTGCCGGGCGGGCCAGACCTGGTACTCGGCCAGCCGCTGCAGCACCTTGTCGCGCGCACGCTGGGCACGTTCCGGGTGGCGGTCCGGGCGCAGGCGGCTGGGTGCCTGGGGCAGCACCGCCAGCAGCGCCGCCTCGGCAGGTGTCAGATGCTTGGGCGACTTGCCCAGGTACGCCCAGCTGGCAGCCGCCACCCCCTGCAGGGTGCCGCCAAAAGGGGCGCGGTCAAGGTAGATCTGCAGGATTTCGCGCTTCGACAGGTGCCACTCCAGCTGCGCCGTACGCCATAACTGGCGCAGCTTGCCGGCCAAGGTGCGGTCATGCGGGTCGAGCAGGCGCGCCACCTGCATCGACAACGTGCTGCCGCCCGACACCACGCGCCCGCCGCGCAGGTTCAGCCAGGCCGCGCGGGCCAGGGCCAGCGGGTTGACCCCGGGGTGGCGATAGAACCAGCGGTCCTCGTAGGTCAGCAGTGCCTGCAGATATAGCGGCGAGACCTCATCCGGGCTGACCGGATAGCGCCATACGCCCTCGGCGTCGGCAAAGCGCCACAATGGCGTGCCGTCTTCGGCCAGCACCACCCGCGCCAGGTCGTCGCCTGGCATGGGCAGCGGCCAGATACGGTCAGCCAGCCACAGCAGGCAGACAGCTAGCACGAGGGTGATAACGCCGGCACGGACAATCCTGCCCGCACGCGTGCGCGGCCGCGCTAAGCTTGGCATCGGGAACCGACTTGGCCAACTGATGGCCAAAGGCTTGGGAACGGCAAACTCGCCGACGTGTCGATCAGGAAGCAACTATGCATGTAGAAGGTTTTTTCGAGTGGCTGGGCCAGGCACTGGGTTCGTTGATCCGAGTTATCGTCGACGCATTGAGCGGGCTGTTCAACCTGCTGGCCAATGCCGGGGGCAATTTCATCGATGGCCTGGCGCGCACGCTGGGCATGGACACCTCGCTGGTCAGCATCCTTGCCCTGGTGGTCGGCCTGATGCTGCTGTACTCGGCCATCCGCGCCTTCATGCGGGCGTCGATCATCCTCGGGATCATCTGGCTGGTGCTGGGGTTGTGGGTGATGAGCTGGGTGATTCACTGAGGCCCTGCCGCCCCTCGCTTTGATGTGTTTTTGGTGTGTGTGTGTAGGAGCGGCCTTGCGTCGCGAAAGGGCTGCGAAGCGGCCCCAAGATTTCGGCGTTAACCTTGATATCGCTGGGGCCGCGGATATCGCTGGGGCCGCGCTGCGGCCCTTTCGCGACGCAAGGCCGCTCCTACAAACCAAGCACGCGGGGCAGCTGCGGCTTAGCGGGCGTTGACGGTCATCATCTCGCCCTGCCCCTCGCCCACGGCCTGCAGGTTCGGCCGGTACATCGACTCGACCTGCGGCGGCGGTACCCGATAGGTGCCCGGCGTCACCGCCCGTGCCAGGTACAACAGGTGCGTGGTGCTATAGCCATCGAGCTTGAGCGCGGCCACATAACGGTCATCACGGTACTCCTGATGCACCACGCTGGCATTCTGCATCGACTCACGCCACTCCTTTACCGCGCTGCTCGCGTTGTCCAGGCTGGCGGCGCTCTGTGCCAGGTTCTGGTTTTCCAGCTCCAGCCCCGCCGGCAGCAAGTCGACCACCAACGCATCCGGCACACGCTCTTTGGCCTTGAGCGCCAGGTGCACCAGCACCAGGTCGCCACTGCGCAGGTTGTGCAGGTCCAGCGGCTGGCCGTTCATGCCCAGGTACTCGCGACGAATCTCCATGCCATTGCCGCCGGCCGCTGGCGCCTGGCGTGGGTAGCCAGAAAGGGTCAGCTGCTGGTAAAGCGTTTCGCTGCCTTCGTTTTGCACCGTCAACGGCGAAGCCAACAACGGGCCTTCGAGCTTCAGGCCCGACGCTGCATTGTCGAGCTCGCGGATTTCGCCTGCGCTGTCCAACCGCGCCTGCCACTTGCCCTCCGGCTTGCCGAGCAAACCACGACCGGCAAGGAACAGCGCGTTGCGTTCCTGGGTCGACAGCCAGCGGTTGGCCGCCAGCTCGTCAGACAGCGCGAACAAGCGTTGGTCGACCTGATTGCTGGCCAGGTTGCTTTCCTGCAACAGCGCCAGGATCAACGCCTGGTCACGCAGGGTGCTGCCGTAGTCGGCCATCCAGCCCTTGCTGCGGCCAATGCCCAACCCGGCTTGCAAGGCCTGCTCGGCGCGTGGTTTGTCGCCCATCTTGTCCAGCGCCACCGCCAGTTGCACCAGCGGTAGACCCGAGCGGGCGTCGGCGCGGCGTTCGAACAGCCCGCGCAAGGCGCCCAGCGGTGCCTGCTGGCTGCGTGCCAATACCAGCGCGGCATAGGCCTGCACGGCGAAGCGGGTGTGGTCGGCGCTCTCGCTGTAGTCGACTTCGATCAGGTTGCGTTCCTGCAGGTAGCGCAGCAGGCGTTCGTTGGCTTTCTTCACTGCTTCGGCCGGCACGCCGTAGCCCTGGTCACGGGCACGCAGCAGGAAGTCGGTGACATAGGCGGTCAACCAGTACTCCTCCTCGCTGTCCGAGCTCCACAGGCCAAAGCTGCCGTTGTAACGCTGCATACCCAGCAGGTGCTCGATGCCCATCTCGATCTTGCGTTTGCGCACTTCGGCCGGTTCGCCCTTGATACCCAGGCGCTTGAGGCTTTCGGCATCGGCGTACAGCGACGGGTACAGCCCACTGGTGGTCTGCTCCAGGCAGCCATACGGGTAGGCTTCGAGGGCGCGGATCTGTTCGGCCAGGTTCAGCGGCGGCCGGCTCGACAACACCAGGCTGGCTTCAAGGCCCGCCGGTTCGAAGGCCGCCAGGTCAGCCTCGGGCAGCGCCCATGGCTGGTCCTTCAGCGCTACCCGGTAGTGCTTGAGCATTGCCGGGTAGGCCGGGCGCACGCCCAAGGTCCACTCACGCTCGAAGGCAGTGGCCGGCTCGTTCGGCAATTGCAGGCCATTGACGCGCACCTTCACCTTGCCCTGGCCCAGGCCCCCCTGGGCCTGCACCGGGATCATCAGCGTCGAGCGCTGGCCTTCAGCCAGGGCAACGCTTTGCACAGCGCTGGTGGCCAGGCTCAACTGGCCTTCGGTGCTGATTTCGACATTCAGTTGCTGGGCTTGGCCGGACAGGTTGGCCAGGTCCAGCGCCAGGCTGGTGCGGTCGCCGCCGGCGAGGAAGCGCGGCGCCGAGAGTTCGGCGATCAATGGGGCGGCGACCACGGTCTTGCCCTCGGCCATGCCGAAGTGGTCCTCGGTCCAGGCCTGGGCCATCAGCCGCAGCTCGCCGTTGAAGTCGGGGATATCGACCGTGGCCTGGCCTTCGCCCTTCTCGTCCAGGGTCACCGGCAGGCTCTGTTGCGCGACGATGGTCACCGTGGTGTTGGGGCGTTTGCCACCCTTGGCCATGGCGGCGTCACCACCAAATGCCAGGCTGGCCAGGCGGCCCTGGCCGGCCTCGATCAATTGGCCGTAGATATCCAGTTGGTCAGCGCCATAGGCCTTGCGACCGAACAGGCTGGCGAACGGGTCGGGGGTCTTGAAATCGGTGATGTTGAGGATGCCCAAGTCAACCGCAGACAACAGCACATGCACCTGCTGCCCCGCCGCGGGTGCACTGCCATCGGCCTTGGCCACCTTGAACTTCACCGTCAGCGGCTGTTTGGGGCGCATTTTTTCCGGTGCCTGCAGGCTGACCGCAAGCTTGCGCTCGGCCCGGTCCAGCGGCAGGTGCAGCACGCCCACGGCGCGTTTAGGCGTGGCATTGGCCTTGCGCTCGCCGGGGCGAATCACCAGGGCGCTGATGTACAAGTCGTGGCGTGCCCATTGCTTGTCCAGTTGCACGTCGAAGGTCTTGCCCTCGGCCGGCACGTCGATTTCCTGCCACCACAGCGGGCCATCGCTGGACTCGATCATCAGGTAGCCGCTGCCGGCTGCCGGCGGCGTCACCGTGACCTTGGCCGAGGCACCATCGGCGTAGGAGGGTTTGTCCAGGGCCAGCTTGACCTGGTCCGGGCGCACCGCGCCGCCTTCGGCGTTGTCCTGGGCGCGGTAGCCGGCCCAGAAGCGCTCGCTGGAGACCAGGCCGGTTTCCGGGTCTTCGACTTCGACCCGGTAAGGGCCCCACTCGACCTGGAACGACAACTTGGCGGTCGAGCCGGCCTTGACGCTGACGGTCTGCTCGCTCTGGGTGAGGAATTTCTCGTTGTAGTTGTAGCTCCAGCCGTCGCTCTGCGAGTAGTTCCAGTAGTAGTCACGGCGCTCGCGGATCAGCCGCACCTTGAGGTCGTTGGCCGCAAGCTTCTTGCCGTCACGGTCGGCGACCAGGAACTCGAATTCCACCGGGCCGTCACTGTCAGTCTCCTCCCCCTCGAACAGGCCGCGCAGGCCAGGCAAGCGCTCGGCCGGCCAGATCGGCTGTTCCAGGCGACGGGTGATCGGCCTGCCGCCGGACTCCTGCAGGCTCGCCTGCACGGTCAGTTGCAGCGGCGAGCGGGCTTCTGCCCAGCGGGTTTCGATATCGACCACCGCCTTGCCGGCCTGGTCGAGGGTGACTTCGTCCAGCTCCAGGTCCTGGTTCAGTTCGGTTTCGGTGACCGAGCCGAACTGGTAACCCGGCAGGGCGGGCACTGCTTCGCGCAACGGGCGCACGTAGGCCTGGCCACTCAAGCGATTACCTGCGGCAGGCGCGCCGTAGAGGTAGCGGCCATCGACCTGGATGTGCGCGTTCTGATCAGGCGCAAGCGGCGTGCTGCTGCCTTTGAGCTCCAGCGCCAGGCGCTCGGGGAGGAAGTCTTCGACAAGAAACTCGTAGACCTGCTTGCGCCCGCCCCCCAAATCGAGCAGCAATTGCCAGCGACCGGTCGGTGCTTCACTGGCCAGTTGCAACTGGTACTGGTACAGGCCATTGCCATCGGCCTCCCAGACAAACTTGCGGCTGACTTGCTCATCGGGGCGGCGTACTTCCACGCTCACGGGCTGAGCCTTGACCGGCTTGCCATCCTGATCGCGCAGCAGGCCGTTGAGCAGCACGGTCTCGCCAGGGCGATACAGGTCGCGGGGGCCGAAGATGAACAGTTGCAGAGGGTTGGCCTGAGGGCCGGTGATGTCGAATTCGGCCAGGTCCAACGCTGCGGTGTTCAGGCGCAGCAAGGTGGTGTGCACGCCCTGGGTGGCAATCAGGGTATCGGCCTTGGGCGTGATCGGCAGCTGGGCGTGGCCTTCGCCATCGGTCTTGGCCTGGGCCAGCAGCTTGCCCTTCTCATCGTGTATCTCAAGGTTGACGTCTTTCATCGCCTTGCCCCCTTCCAGGGCCTGGGCGAACACGTCGAGGCGGTCGCGGAAGCGGTGCGCAGAGACGCCGATGTCGCTGAGGCTGAACAGGGTGGCCGGCTGCGAGTAATCGTAGGTACCCGAGGCACGCATCACCGCCAGGTAGACACCCGGCGCCTGCAGCGGCTTGATCCCGGCGATCGGCAGCAACACGGTTTCGCGGGTGTTGCGCGCCGGGTTGAGGTCGAAGCGGCCGCTGTAGACCAGCTCGGCCATGTCGAGGGTTTCTTTGGACTGGTAGTAGTACAGGCTGCTGTTGCGCCCCCAGTTGACCAGGAAGGTCGACAGCATCTCGGGCTTCACACGGAAGAATTCGACATCGACCTTGTCGACGTTGAGGGCGATCACCGGCAGGCCTTCGGCCAGGCGCGTGGGCAGCAGCGAGCCGCGGCTGGCAAAGCCGATGGTCGGCTGCATGTCGCGGGTTTCCAGGCGGGTCACCGACTCGCTGTCGAGCTGCTGCCCGTTGACCGCCAGCAGGCCTTTGTCGACGGTCAGCACCAGCTTGCGCTGCGGCTCGAGGTGGCGCAGGCGCAGCTCCATCTGGTTGTCGGAGAGTTCCCAGGCACCATCGACCTTGCCTTTGACAGTGTCGACCAGGTGCAGCTTGGCGGCGAATTCCTGTTTGGCATCCAGCGGCGCCGAGAAGCTGATCGACAACGCGCTGGCGCCATCGAGCTGCACTTCCGAGACATCCAGCACCGTCAGCGCGCGGCCCTCGTAGCGCTTGGCGAGCACGGCAGGGTCTTCGCGCTTGGCCGGTTGCACCTCGGCGGGCGTGGTGGCTGCCGGTTTCTCGGCCGGCGCCGGTTTGTCCGGCGCGGATGAGTCACAAGCACTGAGCAACGCCAGCGCGCAGGCCAGCAACAATCCTTTGTTGAACATGGTGTGGGAACTCTTTGGCAGCGTGTACGTGAGGGCAGCAACTATAGCGCAACGCCGGGCGCATCACCCGAGGTCGAGCGCCAGGTGAGACCGCGTTCGCGCGCATTGGTTGCCTGGCCGGTACACTATGGCCTGCAAACGCTGCCCCATGGCCCTAGGACACCGATGAGCTCCCTCACCACCGACTGGCGCGACCGCCCTACCCACCGCAAGGTCTGGGGCCTGGCCGCACCGATGATCCTTTCCAACATCTCGGTACCACTGGTGGCGCTGGTCGACAGCACCGTCATTGGCCACCTGCCCCATGCCCATCAGCTGGGCGCAGTGGCGGTGGGCGCCACCCTGTTCACCTTCATGGTCGGCCTGATGGGCTTTCTGCGCATGGGCTCTACCGGTTTTGCGGCCCAGGCTGCCGGCCGCGGCGACGGCGCAGCGTTGCGCCAGGTGCTGGTGCAAGGGCTGCTGCTGGCCTTGGGCTTTGCCGTGATCATCGGTCTGCTGGCGCTGCCCTTCAGTCAGCTTGCACTTCATGCGATGCAGCCCAGCGCGGCGTTGCAGCAATCCACCGAGGCTTTCTTCCACACTCGCCTGCTCGGGCTGCCTGCGGCCCTGGCCAGCTATGCGTTGGTCGGCTGGTTCCTGGGCACCCAGAATGCCAGGGCGCCGCTGGCCATTCTGCTGACGACCAACCTGCTGAACATCGTACTCAACCTGTGGTTCGTGCTCGGCCTGGACTGGGGGGTGCTGGGTTCGGCGCGGGCGTCGGTGATTGCCGAATGGAGCGCCGCGCTGCTGGGGCTGGCCCTGACCCGCCCGGCCCTGCGCGCTTACCCCGGGCACATCGCCTGGGCGGCGTTGAAGCGCTGGCAGGCCTGGCGACCACTGCTGGCCGTCAACCGCGATATCTTCCTGCGCAGCCTGGCCTTGCAGTTGGTGTTTCTGTTGATCACCGTGCAGGGCGCACGCCTGGGTGAAGCGACGGTGGCCGCCAACGCGTTATTGCTCAATGGCCTGCTGCTGACCGCCTACGCCCTTGATGGCCTGGCCCATGCTATCGAAGCCTTGTGCGGGCACGCCATTGGTGCGCGCGACCACAATACCCTGCGCCGCGCGTTGGTCGTGGCGTGTGGGTGGTCGCTGATCACCAGCGTCGGGTTTGCCGTGTTGTTCCTGCTGGGGGGCCACTTGTTCATCGACCTGCAGACCGATATCGACAGCGTGCGGGCGGCGGCTTATCCGTACCTGCCGTATCTGGCGGTGCTGCCATTGGTGGCGGTGTGGAGTTACTTGCTGGACGGGCTGTTCATCGGCGCCACACGGGCCAGGGAAATGCGCAATGCGATGCTGGTTTCGGTGGTGATTGCGCTGCCGGTGGCGTGGGGCATGAGCGGGTTTGGCAACCATGGGTTGTGGCTGGCGTTTCTTGGCTTCATGGCGTTGCGGGCGGTGACGCTGGGGTGGGTTGGGTGGCGGTTGCAGCAAAAAGGGTTGTGGGTTCGGTAGTGCCGGGGCCGCTGCTATTGCGGTTATGCGATGCCTGTAGGAGCGGCCTTGCGTCGCGAAATGAGGGCGCAGCCCTCACCTGCTGACCTATAGCCACACACAATCCCAATGTGAATACTCGCCAGCACGCTGCACCAGACCGGCACGAATGGGATTGGCGATGATGTAACGCGCTGCGGCTTTTACATCGTCTTCTTTGCGTAGTGCCCGATCATGGTAACCCCGTTGCCAGATATGCCGACGTTCTGCACCCAGCCGATGTCAGCAGGTAAAGACCGGGTGTGATCTCGGTGAGGGCTTCGCCCTCATTTCGCGACGCAAGGCCGCTCCTACAAAAGCACCGCGACCCCGTGCAGGAGCGGCCTTGCCGGGCGCCGGACCGCTCGGAAAGGGCCGCTAAGCGGCCCCAACGATCAGGACGACAAGTACGAAGAGCGGGTCAACCCAAGGCGCAACGCATCAAGGTACTGGGTCCGCTCACGCGCGCTGATCTTGGCGCTGGCCACCTTGTCGCGGTAGTGAGTCATCAACTCCTCCGGCGACAAGTGCACGTAACGCAGCATGTCTTCGATGGTGTCGTGGGTCTCGATACCGGCGTGGTACACGCTGCCATCGGCGTTCTGGTAGATGTTCACCGAGTCGGTGTCACCGAACAGGTTGTGCATGTCGCCCAGGATCTCCTGGTAGGCGCCGACCAGGAACACGCCCAGCAGGTAGTCCTCACCCTCATTGAGCGCATGCACCGGCATGCTGGTCTCGATGCTCTGCTCGTCGACGTACTGGTTGATCTTGCCGTCGGAGTCACAGGTCAGGTCTTGCAGCACCGCACGACGCAGCGGCTCTTCATTCAGACGATGCAGCGGGATGATCGGCAGCACCTGGCCGATGGCCCAGGTGTCCGGCAGGCTCTGGAACACCGAGAAGTTGCAGATGTACTTGTCGGCCAGCTTGTCGTTGAGCTCGTCCAGCACCTGACGGTGCGAACGCTGGCGCGCCTTCAGCGAGTTGTGCAGGCGACGGCACACGGCGAAGTAGCACTGCTCGGCCAGGGCCTTCTCGGCCAGGCTGATCTTGCCATCGGCATACTGCGCCGCCACGTCACCCATGTAATGGGTGGCGCGCCAGTAAGTCTCGGTGACCATCTCGATATCGGTCGGGCCGAGCAGGTCGGCCAGCCACTGCACGGTCTGCGGCAGGGCCTCTTTGTTCTCGATGGTCGGCACGTCGTCGTTGTGTTTCTCGACGTCGGTCACCTGGATCACCAGCATGGCGTGGTGCGCAGTCAGCGAACGGCCGCTCTCGGAGAAGATGTGCGGGTGCGGCAGGCCCTGCGCGTCGCAGAACTCCTTGAGCATGCCCACCACCACGCCGGCATAGTCATCCATGTCGTAGTTGATGGAACTGGCATTGCGCGAGTGGGTGCCGTCGTAGTCCACACCCAGGCCACCGCCGACGTCGATGTGATCGACCGGCAGGCCCAACGCACGCAGCTCGCCGTAGTAACGGATGGCTTCCTTGAAGCCGTGCTGGTAGTCGGCCAGGTTGGCGATCTGCGAGCCCATGTGGAAGTGCAGCAGGCGGATGCCTTGGTCCAGGCCGGCATCGCGGAAGCGTTGCACCACCGAAATCAGCTGGGCGGCAGACAACCCGAACTTGGACTTCTCGCCACCGGTGTCCGCCCACTTGCTCGACGCCAGCGAAGACAGGCGCACACGCAAGCCCACCTGCGGCTTCACCTTCAGCTCGGCGGCCTCCTCGATCACCAGGGCGACCTCGGACTCCTTCTCGATGACGATGAACACGTTGTGGCCCAGCTTCTGGCCCATCAGCGCCAAGCGAATGAACTCGCGGTCCTTGTAACCGTTGCAGACGATGGTGCCGCCCTTCGGCGCCAGCGCCAGCACCGCCAGCAGCTCAGGCTTGGAGCCGGCCTCAAGGCCGATCGAGACGTTCTGGGTGGCGATGATGTTTTCCACCACCGCTTCCTGCTGGTTGACCTTGATCGGGTACAGCGCGGTGTACTGGCTCTGGTACTCCAGACGCGCGATGTTGGCGTCGAACGCACCGGTCAGCTGGCGTACGCGGTCTTGCAGGATATCGGGGAAGCGCACCAGCAACGGCAACGACAGGCCGCTCTGGCGCAGCTCGTCGACCTGCTCGAACAGGTCGATCGGCGCGCTCTGGGGGCCATTGGGGCGCACTTCGACGCGCCCGGCTTCATTGATGGCGAAATAACCAGCGCCCCAATGGCGGATGCCGTAAACACTGCGGCTGTCGGCCACGGTCCATTGGCTACCATCGTCTTTGCGTGTGCGTCGTACGGACATTCAAGTCCCCTATAGATAAGTCGAAGACACTGCCCCAACGAAAGGGCCGGCGCAGTGTAAAAGCTGAAAATGACGGTTCGTCCGGTTCAGGGGTAGACCCTGCCAACAGGAACGAGTTTAGAAAGCACTGGGCAAAAAATCGCGCGTTGGCCTCAGCCGCCGGACTTTTTAGCTTTGAAACCCTGTTTGGTCAGCTCGCCGATCAACAGCTCGACATGGTCGCCCTGAATCTCGATAACCCCATCCTTCAAGGCGCCACCGGTACCGCAGCGGCGCTTGAGCGTGGTGGCCAGCTCCTTGAGCTGATCGAGGGGCAGCGGCACGCCGGTGACAGTGGTCACGGTCTTGCCACCGCGGCCTTTGCTTTCACGGCGCACACGGGCAATACCATCCCCTTCGGGGACGACTTGCTGCTTGCAGGTGCAGGCATCCACCGGCTGGCCACAGTCGGGGCAGTGCCGACCGGCATCGGTGGAGTAAACAAGACCGCCAAGGGCGGCGAAAGAAGAAGCTTTCTTGGCCACTTTTGTTCCTCTGTGCTGAGGACAAAAACTGGTCGGCGGGAGCCGACCACGAAGCCCCACTCTGGCAGGGGCGGCGCTACTGCCGCAAGATCCTGCGGCAGCCCGAAAAGGGCGCGCAGTGTAACGATAAATCGGGGGCTTGTGTAGGAGCGGGTTTACCCGCGAACAAGGGCGTAGCCTTTGCCATGAAACGCAGATGTCTGGGACGGCCTCTTGCGGCTAAACCCGCACCTACAGACTGGCTCTATACCGCTGCAACGCCGCCAACGAGTCCGGGCAATACGGCATGCCCAGGCTTTCTGCCTGGGCCTGCTCCAGGCTGATGAACCGCGCCTCACTCACCTCCTCCGGCTGCAAGCGCAAAGGCGCATCGGACACCGCCGAATACACCGCACACCACAAGCGGTTATCAGGCTGGTCGAAGTAGAAGCGCTCATGAAAGCGCAATGCAACGCCATCGACACCCAGCTCTTCGGCCAACTCCCGGGCAGCCGATTCGGCATACCCCTCGCCCGCCGTCACCATGCCGCCTGCTGCCACATCCCAATACCCAGGGTACAGCGCCTTGCTCAAGGTACGCCGGTGCACGCACAACTCACCGGCGCCATTGAACAGCAAGATGAACGTGCAACGGCCGATCAGGCCGCGTTCACGCAGTTCAGCCCTGGGCAGCGCACCCAGTACCTGATCGGCCTCGTCGACCCAGGCGACCAGCTCACGGTCGGAAGCCGCACGGTGGGCGGCTTCCTTGGTGCTGATGGCCACTATCAGCCCTGCGACAGCAACTGACGCAGGTCGATGACCGCAGCGTTGGCGCGGGAGATGTAGTTGGCCATGACCAGCGAGTGGTTGGCCCACATGCCGAAGCCGCTGCCATTCAGCACCATCGGGCTCCACAGCGCTTCCTGCGAGGCTTCCAGCTCACGGATGATCTGGCGCACGCTGACGGTGGCGTTCTTCTTCGCCAGCACGTCGGCGAAGTCGACCTCGATGGCACGCAGCAGGTGCGACAGCGCCCAGGCTTGACCACGGGCCTCGTAGAACACGTTGTCGATCTGCAGCCATGGGGTTTCGACCAGCTCCTCGTCAACCTGCGGCGCCTGGCCAGGTTGCACCGACTCGGTCTTCAGGGTGGTGTTGAGCTTGACCCGGCCAACGCTGGCCGACAGGCGCTGCGACAGCGAACCCAGGCGGGTGGCCACATCGCCCAGCCAGTTGTTCAGGTTGTCGGCACGGGTGTAGAAGATCGCGCCCTTGTCGCCAGCGGCGAGGCGGGTCTGGTAGCGGTTAAGCGACTTGATGCCTTCTTCGAATTCCGACTCGCTCGACGGCAGGATCCAGCTCTTGTTGTCGAAGTTGAAGCGCGGCTCGGCCTTGGCCAGGTCGGCGTCTTCGGTGGACTGCGACTGCGAACGGGCGAAGTCCTTGCGCAGGGCACGGGACAGGTCGCGGACCTGAACCAGCACGCCGTATTCCCAGCTCGGCATGTTGTCCATCCACAGCCCCGGCGGGAAGCGGTCGTTGGAGATGTAACCGCCCGGCTTGTTCAGCAGGGTACCGGCGACAGTCTTGAGGG
The DNA here is from genome assembly GCF_028682155.1 of Pseudomonas sp. 39004. Taxonomy (NCBI): domain Bacteria; kingdom Pseudomonadati; phylum Pseudomonadota; class Gammaproteobacteria; order Pseudomonadales; family Pseudomonadaceae; genus Pseudomonas; species Pseudomonas sp. 39004. The sequence continues at coordinate 68,805 of NZ_JANIAG010000003.1, read as the reverse complement.
TTTCGATGGTGGTGTAGCCGACCACCATCTGCTGGCCATTGCGCTCGGCCGCGGTCTGGGCGTTCTGCTGCACCGGGAACAGCTCCGGCTCCTGGCTCCAGTACCAGCCGAGGCCGATGCAGACCAGCAGGTACAGGCCGATCAGGGTACCCAGTGCACGGCTCCAGAGCCCGCCCAGGTAGCTACGGGCAGCGGCGCCACGGCCATCAACACGCTCGCGGGGTTCGGCTTTGGCCTCGCGGTTTTTCCAGTCCAGCATGGCATTGTCCTTAATCAGTCTCGACGGTTCAGGGGCTTTGACCACAGGCGTGCGCCAGGGTGCCACGGCAAGCCCGCGTCGCTGCACTATAAAGCAGACACTGCCGTACGCATAAGCGACCAGTGGGTCGGTAACTGAATATTCGTTCTAAACCCTTTGTTGATGGAGGGCACTCACCCAAAGGTAAAGAGCTGCTAGCATAGAGCCATCATCGAACCTGCATACCACCCACCCAAAAGTAGCCAGGACATGAGCCAAGCAGTCGATCCGAGCCAGCAGTGCCCCGCCCAGCACCTGTCGCGTACCGGCCTGCGCAAGGATGACCCGCTCAACCAGGTGCCGCTGCCCCTGCGCAAGCCGGTGTACATCCTTTTGCAGGACCACGAGCGTGCCCAGCGCCTGGCCCAACAGCTGGAGTTCTTCGGCCTTGGCGTGCAGGCCCTGTTCAGTGCCGATGCCTTCCACGCATCGCTCAGTGAATGCCCGCCTTCGGCCATCGTCATGGACGTGGACTTCACCGGTAGCGGCCAGGGCCTGCTCCTGGCAGCCCAAGCTCAGGCCCAGCAGGGTTTGCCACAGCCCATTCCGCTGCTGTTCTTCAGCCATCACGAAACCGATACCCCTACCCGCCTGGCGGCGGTGCGCGCCGGCGGCAAGGAATTCCTCACCGGCACGTTGGAAGCCTCCAGCCTGCTGGAGAAGGTCGAACTGCTGACCAGCGCGACCCCGCACGACCCGTTGCGGGTATTGATCATCGACGACTCGCGCACCCAGGCCCTGCACACCGAACGGGTGCTCGCCAGCGCGGGCATGATCACCCGCAGCCTGACCGACCCGATCCGCACCATGGCAGAACTGGCCGACTTCCAGCCCGACCTGATCATCCTCGACCTGTACATGCCGGCCTGCACCGGCCCGGAGCTGGCCAAGGTGATCCGCCACAATGACCGCTACGTCAGTGTGCCGATCATCTACCTGTCGGCCGAGGACGACCTGGACAAGCAGCTCGATGCCATGAGCGAGGGCGGCGATGACTTCCTGACCAAGCCGTTTCGCTCGCGCCACCTGATCACCACCGTGCGCAACCGTGCCGCCCGAGCCCGCCACCTCAAGTCACGCATGGTCCGCGACAGCCTTACCGGGCTGTACAACCACACCCACATCCTGCAATTGCTCGAAGACTGCAGCTACCGCGCCCGGCGCGAGCAGCAGCCGCTGAGCTTCGCCATGCTCGATATCGACCGTTTCAAGCAGATCAACGACCGCCACGGGCACCCGATGGGCGACCGGGTGATCAAGAGCCTGGCACTGTTCCTCAAGCAACGGCTGCGCAAGACCGATTTCATTGGCCGTTATGGTGGCGAAGAGTTCGCCATCGTCATGCCCAATACCGCACTGGATGCCGCGCACAAGGTGCTGGAAGAGATCCGTCGGCGGTTTGCCGAAATTCTTTATCCGGCGCAGCCGCGTGACCTGAACTGCACGTTTAGTGCAGGCGTGGTGCAACTGGACGATGAGCTGGATGCGCTGACCATGGCCAGTGCGGCTGACGAGGCGTTGTACCGGGCCAAGCATGCGGGCCGTAACTGCGTGGTGCGGGTCGAACCCTAGGCCTATGCAGCGGCCAATAAAGGCCAAATGCCATCTATTTCTCACAGCGAGCCCCAGCGGTCATCACTGCGTAACAAAACCGCAATAACTTCAGGCGCTTACTTCTCCCACTCCCCGCAGGAAGTTCGCGGCTATGCGCCTGAAGTGGCTGACCAATTTCAACACCCTGTTGCTGGTGACCGTCTGCATCGCCCTGGGCGCGACCCTGTGGTGGTCGCAGCGTGCCCTGGAGCGCCCCTATCAGATGATGGAGCGCTACCTGGGCCTGTCCCAGCAGTTCCAGAACCAGGCTGCGCGCAACATTCAGGCCTACCTGGGCAGCGGTGACGCCTTGCGCCACGCCGCCGCCATGGAGGCCAACCAGCAGTTGCAGGCGGCTTTGGCCGAATGGCCCGAGGCGTTGGCTGGCACACTGCGCCCCAGCCTCGACAGCCTGCAGGCCTTTACCGCCGACGAACTGCTGGCCGCCGGCAAGCTGGCCGGTGACCCGCAAGCGCTGCTGTTGCAAGCCGAGCGCGAACTGGGGGCCAACTTCGAACAATTGGCCGGCTACGCCCGGGACAGCGGCAATCCCGAGGCCGACCACTACCTGCTGCCGCTGCTCGACGCCACCGTACACCTGGGGCGCCTGTCGCTGGCCCGCGACAAGCTGGTCAGCAGTGGCCGCCCTGAACTGGCCGATGAAGTGGAGCGCGAGCTGCAACTGATCCGCGTCCAGGCCCAGGCCATCGACAGCCTGCCGTTGCTTGGCGTGACCCGAGCAGCCGAGTCCAGTGCCGACGATTTCGCCGCCATGATGGGCCTGCAGACCCAAGCCAGCGAGCAGCAGGAAGACATCGCCGTCGGCCTCAAGCGCGAACTGCTAAGCCTGCTCAATCGCTACCCGGCCGAACTGCAACGCACCCGCGAGCAGATCGAACGCCGCGCGACCCTGGCCGCCAGCGCGGGCCAGCGCCTGGAAGCGGTGCAACAGGCCATCGCCGGGCTGGAGCCGCAGGTCCGCGGCGAGCATGCCCGGATCGCCGCCGAAGTGCGTATCAGCCAAGGCCTGATGATCGGCCTGATCCTGCTGATCGCCCTGCTCATCGACACCCTGCAGCGGCGCTTGGCGCGAACCCTGACCAGCCTGGCCCCGGCCCTGTCGCACTGGGCCGAGGGTAATTTCGCCGAACCCATCGCCCTGGGCAAGACCAACCGCGAGCTGCACGACATCCAGGAATCGCTCAACCGCCTGCGCCAGTACCTCGTGGCCCTGGTCGGCACCCTGCGCCACAACGCCGAGCAGGTGGCAGGCAGCAGCCACGCCCTGGCCGGCATGAGCGCCGCCCTGCACGACGGCGCCGAGCGCCAGGCCGGCGATACCGGGCAGATCCGCGACGCGCTCGCTGAACTGGAAGCGACCATCCAGCAAGTGGCCGGCGATGCCAGCGCCGCCGCCGATGCCAGCCATGATGCGGGGCGTGCGGTGGAACGCGGCCAGGCGGTGATCGGCCAGAGCTTGTCCGGTTTGCGTGAGCTGGTCGACGAGGTGCAGGGCAATGCCCGCATGATCGAACAGCTGGCCGAAGAGTCCGCCACCATTGGCGGTGTGTTGACGGTGATTCGCTCGATTGCCGAGCAGACCAATCTGCTGGCCCTCAATGCCGCGATCGAAGCTGCGCGCGCCGGCGAGATGGGCCGCGGCTTTGCCGTGGTGGCTGACGAAGTGCGCTCCCTGGCACAACGCACCACCGGTGCGACGGGCGAGATCCAGGCGCTGATCGATCGCTTGCAGCAGGCGGCCAAGGGCTCGGTGGCGGGCATGCGGGCGCAGCTCGAACATGCCGAGGCCACTGCCAGCCAAGCCCAGGCCGCTGACGGTGCGCTGGACGAAATTGTCCGCGCCATTGGCACCATTGCCGATACCGCCGTGCGGATTGCCGATGTCACGGCTCAGCAGAGCGGCGCGGTGAGCGAGATTCGCGACCATAGCGAGCGGATTCATGCCCTGGGTGAGGACAATTTGCAGCGCATTGGCGAGGGGCGCGAGCAAGGCGAGCAATTGCTGAACCTGGGCAGCGAGCTGAGCACGGCTGTGCGTGCGTTCAGGGTCTGATCGTCTGCCTGTGGGGCCGGTACAGGCGATACAAGCAACAGCGGCCATGTGTCGCTCGCCCAGACGCCACACGCCAAATCCAGACCAACTCCGTTATCATGCCCCGCACGTTCCACCTCGCGAGTCCGCCATGCGCCGCCTGTTTCTCCTGCTGTTCCTGCTGCTGGCCAGCCCTGCCTTCGCTACGGGCCTGCTCGACAACCGCCCAAGCGCCACCCTCGGCGCCGCTTCCCTGTCCAACGCCGCAGATTTCCTGCCCGTTCACGAAGCCTTCAAGCTCAGCCTGATCCAGGCCGACGCCCAGCACATCAAACTGCGCTTCGTCGCCACCGACGGCTACTACCTTTACCGCCACCGTTTCCAGTTCCGCACGGAACCGGCCGACGTGGCCCTGGGCACGCCCAACATCCCCAAGGGCGAAGCCAAGCACGACGAATTCTTCGGTGACGTCGAGGTGTATCACGGTGTGCTCGACATCGAACTGCCCCGCACCGATCCACGCGCGTTCACCCTGTTGGTGGGTTACCAGGGGTGCGCCGACAAGGGCCTGTGCTACCCGCCGGAAACCGAGCGCCTGAGCATCGACGGCGAAGGCGGTGCCGCCGCTGTTGCGCCGGCGGCTGGTGAACAGGGCTGGAACTGGAAATCGCTGTTGCTGTTCTTCCTCGCCGGCGTCGGCCTGACCTTCACCCCCTGCGTACTGCCGATGCTGCCGATTCTCTCGGGCGTGGTCCTGCGTGGCCAGGTCGGTGGGCTGCGCGGGCTGGCGCTGTCACTGGCGTACATCCTGCCGATGGCGGTCAGCTTCGCAGTACTGGGCGCACTGATGGGCCTGTTCGGTGCCGGCCTCAACCTGCAGGCGCGCCTGCAGTCGGCTTGGCTGCTGGTGCCCTTCGCGCTGTTTTTCGTGGTGTTCGCCCTGGCCATGTTCGGCCTGTTCGAGCTCAAACTGCCGCAAGCCTTGAGCAACCGTCTCGACAACGTCGCCAGCCGCACCAAGGGTGGCTCGTTGCTCGGCGCAGCGGTACTGGGCGTCCTTTCCAGCCTGCTGGTGTCGCCGTGTGTGTCGGCACCGCTGGCCGGTGCCCTGCTCTATATCAGCGCCAGTGGTGATGCCTTGGGCGGTGCGCTAAAACTGTTCGCCCTGGGCCTTGGCATGGGTGCGCCGCTGCTGCTGGTGGCTACCGGCGGCGCGGCCTGGCTGCCGAAGAGCGGCCCGTGGCTGAACACGGTTAAAAACGCCATCGGTGTGCTGCTGCTGGGCCTGGCCATCGGCCTGCTCAGCCGCGTGCTGCCCGGGCCGCTGACCTTGCTGCTGGTCGGCTTCCTGGCCGGCGGTGTGGCAGTGTTCCTCGGCGCCGTGGAGTTCGTCATCAAAACCCCGCGCCAGCGCCTGGCACAACTGCTGGGCCTGGCCTTGCTGATGTACGCCCTGGCCTGCTGGTACGGGGCGCTCAATGGCCAGGGCGACCCGCTGCGCCCCTTGCCTGCGCCGGGTGTGGCTGCTGGCAGTGCTGGCCCAACCGCCCCTGCGGATGCCTGGCAGACCATCACCACCCCCGCCGCGCTGGACGCCGCCCTGGCCCAGGCCAAGGCCGCCGGCCAGCCGGTGCTGCTCGACTGGTACGCCGACTGGTGCATCAGCTGCAAGGTGATCGAGCACGAAGTGCTCAGCGCCGCGCAGGTCCAAGCGCAGCTGGGCGCGTTCAAGCTGCTGCGCTTCGACATCACAGAAAGCAACGCCGAGCAGCGCACCCTGCTCGATCGCTACCAACTGTTCGGCCCGCCCGCGCTGTTGTTCTTTGCAGCGAACGGCAGCGAAATGACCAGCGATCGGGTGGTTGGCGAGATAAACGCCGGCGATTTTGCCGAGGTTCTGGCGCGCGTGCGCGGCAAACTCGGTCTATAACTTCCGGCGGGCCGCAGAAAAACCTCGGTACAGTGACCGGATTTAATCATCCGGTCACATACTTCGCGCGAATCTCGGACATCGTGCTGGCTATTGCCGGGAACTGGACACTTGCCGTCGCTTTGCGGCACACTCGCCGCGCTGTGTCGAATTGCCCTACAAATCCAAGGAATCCGCAGATGGCTACGCTACTGGTGCTTCACGGCCCCAACCTCAACCTGCTCGGTACCCGCGAGCCGGGCCACTACGGCGCCGTGACCCTGGCCCAGATCAACCAGGACTTGGAGCAACGTGCCCGCGCCGCAGGCCACCATCTGCAATACCTGCAGAGCAATGCCGAATACGAACTGATCGACCGTATTCACGCCGCACGCAACGAGGGTGTGGACTTCATCCTGATCAATCCGGCTGCTTTCACCCACACAAGTGTCGCATTACGTGACGCATTGCTTGCGGTGAGCATCCCATTCATCGAAGTGCACCTGTCCAACGTGCACAAACGCGAACCGTTCCGTCACCACTCCTACTTTTCCGATGTGGCCGTAGGGGTGATTTGCGGCCTGGGCGCCAGCGGTTATCGCATGGCCCTGGAGTCCGCGCTGGAACAACTGGCTGCCAACGCACAGCCCTGATGACAGAGACCCTGGCCTAAGTGGGCCGGGGTTTGAGAGAAACGTTCTAGACACGTTTTCAATTACGCCCCCTGACCGAACCTTGGGAGTTGATGATTAATGGATATCCGTAAAGTCAAGAAACTGATCGAACTGCTGGAAGAGTCTGGCATCGACGAACTGGAGATCAAGGAAGGCGAAGAGTCGGTCCGTATCAGCCGTCACAGCAAGACCCCAGCAGCTCAGCAGTTCTACGCACCGGCCCCGATGGCTGCCGCACCTGTAGCCGCCCCGGCCGCTGCCGCTGCTGCCCCGGTCGCCGAAGCCGCTGCCCCGGCCCTGAAAGGCACCGTGGTGCGTTCGCCGATGGTCGGTACCTTCTACCGCAAACCATCGCCGACCTCGCCGAACTTCGCTGAAGTTGGCCAGTCGGTGAAAAAGGGCGACACCCTGTGCATCGTCGAAGCCATGAAGATGATGAACCACATCGAAGCCGAGTTCGGCGGTGTCATCGACGCCATCCTGGTAGAAGACGGCCAGCCGGTTGAGTTTGACCAGCCGCTGTTCACCATCGTTTGAACCGCGGAGAGCCAACGATGTCTGCGAAGCTCGAAAAAGTCCTGATCGCCAACCGCGGGGAAATTGCCCTGCGGATCCTGCGTGCCTGCAAAGAGCTGGGCATCAAGACCGTCGCCGTGCACTCCACGGCTGACCGCGAACTGATGCACCTGGGTCTTGCAGACGAGTCGGTCTGCATCGGTCCTGCGCCCTCCAAAGGTTCCTACCTGCACATCCCGGCGATCATCGCTGCCGCCGAAGTCACTGGCGCCACCGCGATCCACCCGGGCTACGGCTTCCTGGCTGAAAACGCCGACTTTGCCGAGCAGGTAGAAAAATCCGGTTTCGCCTTCATCGGCCCGAAAGCCGACACCATTCGCCTGATGGGCGACAAGGTTTCGGCCAAGGACGCGATGATCAAGTCGGGTGTTCCGACCGTACCGGGCTCTGACGGCCCGCTGCCGGAAGACGAAGAAGTCGCCCTGGCAATCGCCCGTGACGTCGGCTATCCGGTGATCATCAAGGCCGCCGGTGGCGGTGGTGGTCGCGGCATGCGTGTGGTGCACAAGGAAGAGGACCTGATTTCCTCGGCCAAACTGACCCGTACCGAAGCCGGTGCTGCGTTTGGCAACCCGATGGTCTACCTGGAGAAGTTCCTGACCAACCCACGTCACGTGGAAGTTCAGGTACTGTCCGACGGCCAAGGCAACGCCATCCACCTGGGCGACCGTGACTGCTCGCTGCAGCGCCGTCACCAGAAGGTACTGGAAGAAGCGCCGGCACCGGGCATCGACGAGAAGGCCCGTCAGGAAGTCTTCAAGCGTTGCGTCGATGCGTGCATCGAAATCGGCTACCGCGGTGCGGGTACTTTCGAGTTCCTGTACGAGAACGGCAACTTCTACTTCATCGAGATGAACACCCGCGTACAGGTTGAGCATCCGGTGTCGGAAATGGTCACTGGCATCGACATCGTCAAGGAGATGCTGAGCATCGCCGCTGGCAACAAGCTGTCGTTCCGCCAGGAAGACGTGGTGATCCGTGGTCACTCCCTGGAGTGCCGGATCAACGCCGAAGACCCGAAGAAGTTCATCCCGAGCCCAGGCACGGTCAAGCACTTCCACGCCCCAGGTGGCAACGGCGTTCGCGTCGATTCGCACCTGTACAGCGGTTATTCGGTTCCACCGAACTACGACTCGCTGATCGGCAAGCTGATCACCTACGGCAAGGACCGCGAAGAAGCCATGGCGCGCATGCGCAATGCGCTGGACGAGATCGTCGTCGACGGCATCAAGACCAACATCCCACTGCACCGCGACCTGGTGCGTGATGAAGGTTTCTGCAAAGGCGGCGTCAACATTCATTACCTCGAGCACAAACTGGCTAGCCAGGAGTGATTGTGTAGTGTGATGTGATGAAAACCCCGGACTTGTTCCGGGGTTTTTTATTGGCTGCAGGAAGTCGGTGATGCTGGTGGGTGCATGCCTTGAGGGGTGTGTTGCCTATGAGATCAAGCGCCGTCACCGCAAATCCCCCAAACAAGCCTCACCCTTTCATCCGCGGCATCTCGATACGATGCTCATGCACCCGCCGATACAACGTCGCCCGCGAAATCCCCAACGCCCGCGCCGCATCCGCCGGCTTCCAGCGATGCCGGATCAAGGCATCGAGCAACAGCTGCCGCGCCGGGCTGGAAAGGCCACGGTCGCCAGAGGGCAGCGCATCGCCACGCACCTCCTGCGGCAAATCCTCAAGCCTCACCCAACCGCCTTCACTCACCGCACAGGCATAGCGCAACACCTGCCGAAGCTGGCGCAAGTTGCCCGGCCAGCGGTACAGCAACAGCGCCTGCAATGCATCATCCGCCAGCACCACCTCGACACCGCACGCCTCCGCTTCCTCGGCCAACAACTGATGAACCAACCCCAACCGGTCCTCCCGATCCCGCAGCGGCGGTAACTCGAACCTGGCGTTGGCCAGGCGGAAATACAGGTCCTCGCGAAAACGCCCGTCCGCCACCATCGCCGCCAGATCCCGGTGCGTCGCGCAGATCACCTGGATATCCACCCGCTCACGCCGCGCAGCCCCCAGTGGCGCCACCTCGCCCTCGGCCAGCACGCGCAGCAGGCGGGTCTGCAGATTCAGCGGCATGTCGCCGATCTCGTCGAGGAACAACGTGCCGCCATCAGCCTGCTGCAAAAGCCCCTGCATGCCTTTGCTGGAAGCCCCGGTGAACGCCCCGGCCACATAACCGAACAGCTCGCTCTCGATCAGGCTCTCGGGGATGGCTGCGCAGTTCAGCGTGACGAAGGGCCCTTCACGCCGCAGGCTTTGCTGGTGCAACTGACGGGCGAAAACCTCTTTGCCGGCGCCTGTCTCACCCTGCACCAGCACCGCCAGGTTGCAGTCCTTGACCCGCGTGGCCAGGCGCAAGTGCTGCTCGATGCGCGCATCCTGCGCCTGGCGCAACCGCTGCGCTTGCGGGCGCCGTTGCGGTGCGCTGACCCGGCCATACAGCTCGCCCCAGCCAGGCAGGCGTTGCGCCGAGGCCTCGTTGATGCAGCGCAGTTGGCCCGGGTCGAACAGTTCGCCGATATGCTCGGGCAAGCGACCCAGGCGCTCCACCAGCCGCTGGCGGGCCAGGCTGTTGAGCGCCTGCAGGCGTCCGTCGGCATCCCAGGCCAGCAGGTAATCCGGCTGGCTCTCGACGTAGCCCGGTGTGCCATGCGCACGCATGACCCAATGGCCCTGGGCGCTGTGCATGAAAAACGCGTTTTCGATCTCGCGCGCAGTGTGCTCGACCAACTGCCGGATCAGGTGCTGGCTGCGGCGATCATCCGGGGACTGCAAGGCGGACACATCCACCACGCCAAGCAGCTCGCCGAGCGGGTCGAACACCGGCGCCGCGGTGCAGGTCAGGCCGATGAAGGCGGCGCGAAAGTGATCGCGCTTGTGCACCGTGACCGGCGCCTTGCTGGTCAGCACCGCCGCCACCCCACAGGTGCCCTCCTCGCCCTCCGACCAGCACGTGCCGAGGTACAGCCCGGCCTTGCGGCAGTCGTTGCGGATGGCCGACTCGACCCGGTAATCGATGGTCTGCCCCTGGGCATCGGTGAGCAGAACGCAATAGTCAGCGCCGCGCACCCGTTCATGCAGCCGCGCCACCGCATCGCTGGCGATGCGCAAGAACAGCTCGGCGCGTTCGCGGCATTCGTTGAGCAGGCTTTGGGAAAGGATACGTGGCCCCTGCTGCGAGCCTGGATCGAGGCGATACAGGTCCATGGAGCGGCGCCAGGAGTCGAGGATCAGCGGCGGCACCGGCGCCTGGGGTAGGCGATCGGCGTTTTTCAGCACCCGGCTGACGCAGTCGACATGGGCTCGGGAGTTCGCGGCAAGCATTCAGGCCCTCCGGTTCTCGTTGCTGTTTTTGTCGTTGTGCGGCCATTAAGCGCTTCCGAGCATGCCCCGACAAGCACTGTGTGATTACCGGTTGGCTTGAGACGCTGCGTCTCAGCGTCTCGGCAAACACGGCCCCGGCGTGGCACGCGGCGTCTCGCAGGGGCCGCCTGGCACATGCCTGGCGTTATGCTGCAACCGCTCTAAGGCGGCCACTTCAGGCCTGCCGAGCAAAGCTGGCACCCACCTTGCTCTGCCCATGGCAAACAAGAATATGAGGTGCGCCATGCCGCAACCCACCCCGACTGTCGGGATCATTGCCAACCCTGCCTCCGGCCGCGACCTGCGCCGCCTGACTGCCAGTGCCGGGCTCTATTCGAGCACCGACAAGGCTTCGGCGATCCAGCGCCTGCTCGCCGCCTTCGGTGCCACCGGCATCGACAAGGTTCTGCTGCCCACCGACATGACCGGCATCGCCGCCGCCGTGCTCAAGGCCAGCCAAGGCCCGGGCGCTCGCGATCAGCACTGGCCGACCCTCGAGATCATCGACCTGCCGTTGACCCAGACCGTTGCCGATACCCGCCTGGCCACCCGGCGCATGGTCGAGCAAGGCGTGACGATGATCGCGGTACTCGGCGGCGATGGCACCCACAAAGCCGTCGCTGCCGAGGCCGGCGACACGCCACTGCTGACGTTGTCCACCGGCACCAACAATGCCTTCCCTGAATTGCGCGAAGCCACCAGCGCCGGCCTGGCCGGCGGCCTGCTCGCCAGCGGCCGGGTACCTGCCAGCATCGGCTTGCGCCGCAACAAGCGCCTGCTGGTGAAGGTGCCCGAGCAGCAGTTGGCCGAGTGGGCCCTGGTGGAAGTCGCCGTGTCGCCCCAGCGCTTCATCGGCGCCCGGGCCCTGAGCCGCAGCGAAGACCTCAGCGAAGTATTCGCCTGCTTCGCCGAACCCCACGCCATTGGCCTGTCCGCCTTGTGCGGCCTGTGGTGCCCGGTTTCACGCCTGGACGCTCACGGCGCCTGGGTACGCCTGAACCCTGGCGCCGAACAGGCCCTGCTCGCACCGCTGGCGCCCGGTGTGCTGCAAGGCTGTGGCATCACCGCCAGCGGCCCATTGACGCCCGGTGTCGCCCATCGCCTGAGCCTGGCCAGCGGCACGCTGGCCTTGGACGGCGAGCGCGAGATCGAATTCGCCGAACACGACACCCCCACCATCACTCTGGACCACCAAGGCCCCCTGACCGTGGACGTCGAGGCCGTACTGGCCCACGCCGCCCGCCATCACCTGCTGGCCGTCCCGCGCGGCCACCGGCTACACCCTGCAACCGCGTGTTGAGACAACCCTGGAGAACAACAAGATGTCCAATCAACTCAGTACCGAACAACTGCTGCATGCCTATGAAGTGATGCGCACCATCCGCGCATTCGAAGAGCGTCTGCACGTGGAGTTCGCCACCGGCGAGATCCCCGGGTTCGTCCACCTCTATGCTGGCGAGGAGGCCTCCGCCGCAGGGGTCATGGCCCACCTGCGCGACAGCGACTGCATTGCCTCGACCCACCGCGGGCACGGCCACTGCATCGCCAAGGGCGTGGATGTGTACGGCATGATGGCCGAGATCTACGGCAAGAGAACTGGCGTATGCGGCGGCAAGGGCGGCTCCATGCACATTGCCGACCTGGAAAAGGGCATGCTCGGCGCCAACGGCATCGTCGGGGCCGGCGCGCCGCTGGTTGCCGGTGCTGCCCTGGCCGCCAAGCTCAAGGGCCGCGACGACGTGTCGGTGGCCTTCTTCGGCGACGGCGCCTCCAACGAGGGCGCCGTGTTCGAAGCCATGAACATGGCCGCGATCATGAACCTGCCGTGCATCTTCGTCGCCGAGAACAACGGCTACGCCGAGGCAACGGCCTCGAACTGGTCGGTGGCCTGCGACCACATTGCCGACCGCGCCGCCGGTTTCGGCATGCCGGGTGTGACCATCGACGGCTTCGATTTCTTCGACGTGTACGAGGCCGCCGGCGCCGCCATCGAACGGGCGCGTAGCGGGCAAGGGCCCTCGCTGATCGAGGTCAAGCTCAGCCGCTACTACGGCCACTTCGAAGGTGACGCGCAAACCTACCGCGCCCCGGATGAAGTGAAGAACCTGCGCGAAACCCGCGATTGCCTGATGCAGTTCCGCAACAAGACCACCCGCGCCGGCCTGCTCAGTGCCGAACAACTGGACGCCATCGACGCCCGTGTCGAAGACCTGATCGAAGACGCTGTGCGCCGCGCCAAATCCGATCCCAAGCCACAGCCCGCCGACCTGCTCAGCGACGTCTACGTCAGCTACCCCTGAGCCGCGGATTACAAGAACAAGAGGAGAATCACCATGGCAAGAAAGATCAGCTACCAGCAGGCCATCAACGAAGCCCTGGCCCAGGAAATGCGCCGTGACAGCACCGTGTTCATCATCGGTGAAGACGTCGCCGGCGGTGCCGGTGCCCCTGGCGAAGAGGATGCCTGGGGCGGCGTGCTGGGCGTGACCAAAGGCCTCTACCACCAGTTCCCAGGCCGGGTACTGGATGCGCCGCTGTCCGAGATCGGCTATGTCGGCGCCGCCGTGGGTGCCGCGACCCAAGGTCTGCGCCCGGTGTGCGAACTGATGTTCGTGGATTTTGCCGGCTGCTGCCTGGACCAGATCCTCAACCAGGCCGCCAAGTTTCGCTACATGTTCGGCGGCAAGGCGGTGACCCCGCTGGTGATGCGCACCATGTACGGCGCCGGCCTGCGCGCGGCGGCCCAGCACTCGCAGATGCTCACCTCGTTGTGGACGCACATCCCCGGGCTGAAGGTGGTCTGCCCCTCTTCGCCGTACGATGCCAAGGGCCTGCTGATTCAGGCGATACGCGACAACGACCCGGTGATCTTCTGCGAGCACAAACTGCTCTACAGCATGCAGGGCGAAGTGCCGGAAGAGGTCTACACGGTGCCGTTCGGTGAAGCCAACTTCCTGCGCGACGGCGACGATGTGACCCTGGTGACCTACGGGCGCATGGTCCATGTGGCCCTGGAGGCCGCCAACAACCTCGCCCGCCAGGGCATCGACTGCGAAGTGCTGGACCTGCGCACCACCAGCCCGCTGGATGAAGACAGCATTCTCGAAAGCGTTGAGAAGACCGGCCGCCTGGTGGTGATCGACGAAGCCAACCCGCGCTGCTCGATGGCCACCGACATCAGTGCACTGGTGGCGCAAAAAGCCTTCGGCGCCCTCAAGGGCCCGATCGAGATGGTCACCGCGCCGCATACGCCGGTGCCGTTCTCCGACGCCCTGGAAGACCTGTACATCCCCGACGCGACGAAAATCGAGGTCGCCGTGCGCAAGGTAATCGAAGCCGCAAGGAGTGCCGCATGAGCCAGATCCATACGCTGACCATGCCCAAGTGGGGCTTGTCGATGACCGAGGGCCGGGTGGATACCTGGCTCAAGCAGGAAGGTGACGCCATCAGCAAGGGCGACGAAGTGCTGGACGTCGAGACCGACAAGATCAGCAGCAGCGTCGAAGCCCCCTTCAGCGGTGTACTGCGCCGCCTGGTGGCCAAGCCGGATGAAACCCTGCCGGTCGGTGCGCTGCTGGCGGTGGTGGTCGAAGGCGAAGCCGACGAGGCCGAGATCGACGCCGTGGTGCAGCGCTTCCAGGCCGAGTTCGTCGCCGAAGGTGGCGCAGACCAGGCGCAGGGCCCAGCCCCGCAAAAAGCCGAAGTGGGCGGCCGCCTGTTGCGCTGGTTCGAACTGGGCGAAGGCGGTACGCCGCTGGTGCTGGTGCACGGCTTTGGCGGTGATTTGAACAACTGGCTGTTCAACCACCCGGCGCTGGCCGCCGAACGCCGCGTCATCGCGCTCGACCTGCCCGGGCATGGCGAGTCGGCCAAGGCACTGCAACGCGGGGACCTGGATGAACTTAGCGAAGCGGTACTGGCACTGCTCGACCACCTGGAGATCCCCCGGGCCCACCTGGCCGGGCATTCGATGGGCGGTGCGGTCAGCCTCAACGTGGCACGCCTGGCGCCGCAGCGGGTGGCAAGCCTGAGCCTGGTGGCCAGTGCCGGGCTAGGCACAGCGATCAACGGCCAGTACCTGCAAGGCTTCGTGGCCGCTGCCAACCGCAATGCACTCAAGCCGCAGATGGTGCAGCTGTTTGCCGACCCGGCGCTGGTTACCCGGCAGTTGCTGGAGGACATGCTCAAGTTCAAGCGGCTGGAGGGTGTAGACGCGGCGTTATGCCAACTGGGGTCGGCCATTGCCGAAGGCGACCAGCAGCGCCACGACCTGCGGGGCGTGCTGGGGCAGCACCCGGCGCTGGTGATCTGGGGCGGGAAGGACGCGATCATCCCGGCCAGCCATGCCGACGGGCTGGAGGCCGAAGTACTGGTGCTGCCAGATGCTGGCCACATGGTGCAGATGGAGGCGGCCGAGGAGGTGAATCGGAGGATGGGGGCGTTTTTGCGGGGGCATTGAAGGGGGGGGGCGTGCAGGTGTTCGCCTTGGGATGTGCAGCGCCTATGAGATCGAGCGCCGCGCGGGCGGCGCTCGGTCTCATAGGCGCCGAAACAATCAAGGCATGCACCGTCCGCCCCCACTCGTTCACTGTCTCAACCCCCCATTCTGCGTCATACTCGGCAGACCTATTGCCCGGTCTCCACCATGCGTCCATTGCTCCCCATCACCTTGGTCCTGTTGCTTGCCGCGTGCGGAGATGGCGAATCGCTATTGCCTCCGGACGCACGCCTGCCCGACGGCGGGCGCTACCGGGGTGAGGTGGTTGACGGCCTGCTGCAGGGCGAGGGGCGCATCGACTACCCAAACGGCAGCTGGTACGCCGGCGGCTTCAAAAATGGCCAGTGGCATGGCCAGGGCGAGTGGCACGGCCAGAACGGTGAAGTCTACCGGGGCCAGTTCGCCGAGGGCCTGTTCCAGGGCCTGGGTGACCTGACCACGCCGGGCAGCCACTATGCCGGTACTTTCAAGCACGGCCGGCGCGACGGCGAAGGCACCCTCAAGCAAGCCGACCAGACCTACCGCGGCCAGTTCAAGGACGACCAGTACGAAGGCGCGGGCGAGCTGGAGCTGGCCGACGGCAGCCGCTACCAGGGCCTGTTCGCCAAAGGCAAACCGAACGGTGCCGGGGTGCGCAGCGATGCCAGCGGCAACCAGTTCAGCGGCCGTTTCGTCGATGGCCTGCTGCAAGGCAGCGGCACCTACGACAGCGTCGACGGCGAACAGTACATCGGCGAGTTCAAGGACAACCGCCTGGAAGGCCGCGGGCGCTATGAAAGCGCCGACGGTGACGTCTGGATCGGCGCGTTCAAGGACGGCTCATTGATTGGCGAGGGCGAACTGCTCGGCAGTGATGGCAGCCACTACAAGGGCGGTTTCGTCGACTGGCACCTGTCTGGCCAGGGCAGCCTGCAGCTGGCTGACGGCAGCAAGTACACCGGTGGCTTCGAAAACGATGCCTACCACGGCCACGGCCGACTGACCCTGGCCAACGGCAAAGTCGAGGGCGGCACCTGGGTCAACGGCGTACGCGTGCGCGACGAAAAGGGCGCGCTGTTGCCCGACCCGCTGGACCTGGCCCTGCTCAACCAGGGCCACCTGCTTGAAGACGCGCTGGCGCGGGTACCGCACACCGCGCCGGCGATCCAGTTGTACAGCCTGGTAGTGGCCGGCGACGGCCAGCAAAGCGTATTCCTGCGCGAAGCCGACTATGTCAGCAACATGCTCAAGGTCCGCTTTGGCGCCCGCGGCCAGGTCACGCTGGTCAATCACCGCGACCATATGGCCAGCCGCCCCATGGCCACCCGCGAGAACCTCACCCGCGCCGCCCGCACCTTGGCCGAGCGCAGCGGCCCCGAGGACCTGGTGTTCATCTACCTCACCAGCCACGGCAGCCAGGACCACCAACTGGTGCTCGACCAGCCGCGCCTGCAACTGGCCGACCTGCCCGCCGACGAACTGGCCAGTGCCCTGGCACCGCTGAAAGATCGCGACAAGATAATCGTCATTTCCGCCTGCTATTCAGGGGGCTATATCGCCCCGCTCAAGGATGATCGCACGGTGATCATGACCGCCGCCCGCGCCGACCGGGTGTCTTTCGGCTGCTCGGAAGAAGCGGATTTCACCTACTTTGGCGATGCCCTGTTCGCCGAAGCGCTGAACCAGACCGACGACCTGAAACAAGCGTTTGAACTGGCGCGCGCCAGCGTTGCCGAAAGAGAACAAAAGGAAGGTTTCGAGGCCTCGGAACCGCAGCTTTGGGCGCCGCCAGCCGTACTGGCACACTGGCAGCACCTAAGACGGCAACAGGCCGAAGAAGCGTTACGCAATGCTGCACAGGCCACCGTGGAGGAGCAGGCAAAAAAGCCGGCCAACCACTAAGCTTGTGTGTAACAAGGGAGAGACATCATGTATTTGACGCCTCAGCATGTCTTGCTTGCCGGTGCCACGGGTCTGACGGGTGAACACCTGCTCGACCGCCTGCTCAACGAGCCGACCATCAGCCGGGTACTGGCGCCTACGCGCCGGCCACTGGCTGAACACCCACACCTGGAAAACCCGGTGGGTGATCCGGCGGTGTTCCTACCGCAACTGGCTGGGCGGGTGGATATCGCCTATTGCTGCCTGGGGACCACACTCAAGCAGGCTGGCTCCGAGTCGGCGTTCCGCGCCGTGGACCTGGACATGGTAGTGGCCTTCAGCAAACGTGCCCGCGAGCTGGGTGCGCGGCATCTGCTGGTGGTCAGCGCACTCGGCGCCGACCCTAAGTCATCGATTTTCTACAACCGGGTCAAGGGCGAAATGGAAGAAGCGCTCAAGGCCCAGGACTGGCCGCAACTGACCATCGTCCGGCCTTCGCTGCTGCTAGGGGACCGCATCGAGCCTCGGCTCGGCGAACAGCTGATTTCGCCTCTTTCCAAGCTGATACCTGGCAAGTACCGGGGTATCGAGGCTTGCACACTGGCACGGGCGCTATGGCGCTTGGCGCTGGAAGAAGAAGACGGGGTGCGGGTCATCGAGTCGGATGAACTGCGCCGGCTGGGCAAGATATAGCGTAAGCAATCAAAGGCCGCCGGTAGCCTGGAAGCCGACCCCCGCTGCCGTCAGCAGTGATAACGGCAGCAGCAGGGTGTCCAGCAACATACTGCCGGGCAGGTCCAACCCTGGGTATCCCGGGGCCTCAGCCCCGAAGTGATCCTTCGGGCAGCACCCGCCATTCATCACATACAGGTCCAGCCGGGTGCCGGCGTACACCACCGGTGCGCCCGGCTTGTTGGCATCCAGCGTGCGCACCGTGGCACATCCACTCAGCAGCGTCAGCGCCACCAGCCCCGACAGTGCGCGTTTCAATCATCCGCCCCAAAGTGATGCTCGCCCCAACGCGGCAGCATGTCCTGGGGGATGTCCAGCAGGTTGAGAATGCGCGCTACGACGAAATCGATCAGGTCGTCGATGGTCTGTGGCTGATGGTAGAAGCCCGGGGCCGCCGGCAGAATGACCGCACCCATCTGCGAGAGCTTGAGCATGTTCTCCAGGTGGATGGTCGAGAACGGCGCCTCGCGCGGTACCAGAATCAACTGACGGCGCTCTTTGAGGGTGACGTCGGCGGCACGCTCGATCAGGTTGTTGCAAGCACCGGTGGCAATCGCCGACAAGGTGCCGGTGGAGCATGGCACCACCACCATCGCCGCCGGCGCGCCGGAGCCCGAGGCCACCGGCGACATCCAGTCTTCCTTGCCATACACGCGGATCTGCCCATCGGCAGCGCCGGTGTACTCGGTCAGAAACGCCTGCATCGCCTGGGGCTTGGGCGGCAGCAACACGTCGGTTTCGGTAGACATCACCAGCTGCGCGGCCTTGGAGATGAGGAAGTGCACCTCGCGGTCCTCGCGCACCAGGCAGTCGAGCAGGCGCAGGCCATATTGAGCGCCAGAGGCGCCCGTCATGGCCAGGGTGATGCGCTGCGGCCCGCTCACTTGAGCGCCTCGGCCAACTTGCCGTGCAGGCCGCCGAAGCCGCCGTTGCTCATGATCACCACGTGGGTGCCTGGGCGGGCCTGGCCCTTGATGCGCTCGATGATCGCCTCCAGGCTGTCGGCGACCACGCTCGGCACCTTGCACTGCGCTGCCGTGGCGGCCAGGTCCCAGCCCAGGTTGGCCGGGGCGTACCAGATCACCTGGTCGGCGTCGTTGACGCTTTCCGGCAGGCCGTCACGGTGGGCGCCCAGCTTCATCGAGTTGGAACGTGGCTCGATCACCGCGATCACCGGCGCTTCGCCTACACGCTTGCGCAGGCCGTCGAGGGTGGTGGCGATGGCGGTCGGGTGATGGGCGAAATCGTCATAGATGGTCACGCCCTGCACCTCGGCGACCGTCTCCATGCGCCGCTTGACGCTCTTGAAGGCGCTCAGCCCGGCGATGCCCATGGCTGGCACCACGCCTACATGGCGCGCGGCGGCCAGGGTGGCCAAGGCGTTGGCGACGTTGTGCTGCCCGGTCAATGGCCAGTCGACCACGCCTTGGGCCTCGCCCTCGAACAGCACTTCAAAGCGCGAACCATCGGCACTGAGCAGGCGCGCCTGCCACTGCCCGCCTTCACCGGTGGTTTGTACCGGGGTCCAGCAGCCCATGCCGATGACGCGTTCCAGCGCCTGCTCGGTGGTGGGGTGAATCACCAGGCCTTCGCTCGGGATAGTGCGCACCAGGTGGTGAAACTGCCGCTCGATGGACGCAAGGTCAGGGAAGATGTCTGCGTGATCGAACTCAAGGTTGTTGAGGATGGCCGTGCGCGGGTGGTAGTGAACGAACTTCGAACGTTTATCGAAGAACGCACTGTCGTACTCATCGGCCTCGACCACGAAGAACGGGGTGTCGCCCAGGCGCGCCGACACCGAGAAGTTCTGCGGCACACCGCCAATCAGGAACCCCGGGCTCATGCCGGCGTGCTCCAATACCCAGGCCAGCATGCTGCTGGTGGTGGTCTTGCCATGGGTACCGGCAACGGCCAGTACCCAGCGGCCCTGCAGCACGTGGTCGGCCAGCCACTGCGGGCCGGAGACGTAGGGCAGGCCCTTGTTCAGCACGTACTCCACCGCCGGGTTGCCCCGCGACATGGCATTGCCGACCACTACCAGGTCGGGTGCCGGGTCTAGCTGAGCCGGGTCATAGCCTTGGGTCAGCTCGATGCCCTGGGCTTCGAGCTGGGTGCTCATCGGGGGATAGACATTGGCGTCGGAGCCGGTGACGCGGTGGCCAAGCGCTTTGGCCAGCACCGCCAGGGAACCCATGAACGTGCCGCAAATACCGAGAATGTGAATATGCATGGTCGACCTCGCAAAACATCGAGGCAGGGTAGCCCAGGGCGCAGGAAATCGCACCCGCTGTTTCGCTCAGCCGGCCCGTGCTATGCCGTGTTTGCGCAGTTTTCGATACAAGGTATTGCGGCTGATGCCCAGATGCTCGGCGACGCGGGTCAAGTGCCAGCGGTTTGCCTCCAGTACCGTCAGCAGGGCTTGGCGCTCGGCGTCTTGTAGCGGCGGGCTTGGGTTGCGGTCGGGGTATGCAGTAGTCGCGGAAGATGGGGGGGCGGTGTTGTGGAAGATGGTCGGTAGGTCGGCAGATTCGATGCGGCCGTTGTCGCAGAGCGCTACCAGGGTGCGCAGTGTGTTGCGCATCTGCCGCACGTTGCCGGGCCACGGGAACTGCAGCAACGCGTGCCGTGCATCAGGCGCGATCTGCAGGGGCTGCCCCTGCGCTTCCTGATGCAGCAGAAAGTCCAGCAACTGGCCCTTGTCACTACGCTCGCGCACCGCCGGCAGGGCCACTTCCAGGCCATTGAGGCGGTAATACAGGTCCTCGCGGAACGTGCCCTGCGCCACCCGCTCCAGCAGGTCGCGGTGGGTCGCACTGACGATGCGCACGTCCACGGCCTGGGGCTCGCCGCCAATCGGTACCACCTGGCGCTCTTCCAGCACCCGCAACAGGCGCGTCTGCAAGGCCAGCGGCATGTCACCGATCTCGTCCAGCAGCAACGTACCGCCATCGGCCTGCAACAACTTGCCGCGCATGCCTTCCTTGCGCGCGCCGGTAAAGCTACCACCGCGATAACCGAACAGCTCGCTCTCGATCAGGCTCTCCGGAATAGACGCGCAGTTGACCGCCACGAACGGTTTGCCGCTTCGCTGGCTGGCCTGGTGCACCGCCTGCGCGAAGGCCTCCTTGCCGCAACCGGTCTCGCCGCGCAGCAGCAGCGGCACATCACGTTCGAACACCCGCACACAGCGGCGAAAGTCATTTTGCAACGCCGGGTCGAGCAGGCAGATGCCGGGTTCTGCTTCGCGCGGGGGCCGAGGGTGGCCGAGCGGCACCGACCACACCGGCGTGCGCGCCTGGCCACGCAGGCTGGCGAACACCTGGCGACCGTCACGCGTGTGCAACGGCCAGACGGTACTGCCGCCGGGTACGGCGCGGCTGAACAGTTCGTCGTGGCTGCAGGCAAAAAAACGCTCCACCGGCTTGCCCAGCACGCCCCCGCGCACGGTACCCAGCAAGTTGAGTGCACTCTGGTTGGCCGCGCAGATCCGCCCATCAGCCTCGAAGGCCAGCAAGCCCTCGCTGAACAAGCCGACCGACTCGGCGTGCAGATGAAAACGCAGCAGCCATTGCTGTTCGAAATGACGCAGGAAGTAACAGCTCTCGATCATCTTGGCCGACAGGTTGACCAGGGCCATAGTGTGAAACTGGCTCTGACGCGAGACATCCGGCCGCGCCGACGACACGTCGAGCACCGCCAACAGATCGCCATGCGGGTCGAACACCGGGCTTGCCGAGCAGGTCAGGCCGGTGTGGCGGCCACGAAAATGCTCGTGCTGATGAATGGTCAGTGCCTGGCGCTCGACCAGGCAGGTACCGATGCCGTTGGTGCCTTCGCGCGCCTCGCTCCAGTCTGCGCCCAGCCACAACCCGGCCCGCTCGAAGATACGCCGCTCGGTGGGTGCGCTGACACAGTTGAGGATCACCCCGCGGGCATCGGTCAGCAGCACCGCATGACCGGCGCCAGAGAGCTGCTGATGCAGGCTGTTCATCTCGCTGTCGGCAATTTTCAGTACCTGGCGCAGGCGCTCGCGGCTTTCCAGCAGGCGCCCGTGCTCAAGCACCACAGGGGCTTCGATCAGCGTCGGGTCGAGGTGGTGCTCCTCAAGACAACGCAGCCAGGAACGCGCGATGGCCGGGTCACTGCCGCCCTCCCCAGCTTCACCATGGGCAACGGTGTGCACTTGCTGGGCATGGCGACTCAGGTGGTTGCTCTGCATTTGTTGTCGTTCTCCGCAGATAGAGCGTTCAGCCAGCATCCTCCACCCGGCGGGGCTTTGCAATGCAGCGTACCGCTGCGTGTCGCAAACGGTACAAAGTGTCACCCAGGCCGTGCCAGCCCTGGCGCAGCGGTCGCCGGCGAACCCCACAGAACCGTCCCAAGTGGTTGATTTTGATGGCCCTCAAAACACTGGCCCAACCTTTGCTCTACGCTTTTCAACTCCCTAACAAACACAATAGCCAGGAGACACACCATGCGTTACGCACATCCCGGTACCGACGGCGCGAAGGTTTCCTTCAAGAGCCGCTACGGCAACTACATCGGTGGTGAGTTCGTAGCACCGGTCAAGGGGCAGTACTTCGAAAACACCTCCCCGGTGAATGGCAAGCTGATCGCAGAGTTTCCCCGCTCCACTGCCGAAGACATCGACAAGGCCCTGGATGCCGCCCACGCCGCCGCCGACGCCTGGGGCCGCACCTCGGTCCAGGACCGTTCCAATGTTCTGCTGAAGATCGCCGACCGCATCGAACAGAACCTTGAAGTGCTGGCCATTACCGAAACCTGGGACAACGGCAAGCCGGTCCGCGAAACCCTCAATGCCGACATCCCGCTGGCGGTCGATCACTTCCGTTACTTCGCCGGCTGCATCCGCGCCCAGGAAGGCGGCGCCGCCGAGATCAACGAAGGCACCGTCTCCTATCACATTCACGAGCCACTGGGCGTGGTCGGGCAGATCATCCCGTGGAACTTCCCGCTGCTGATGGCCGCCTGGAAACTCGCCCCGGCCCTGGCCGCAGGCAACTGCGTGGTGCTCAAACCCGCCGAGCAGACGCCGCTGGGTATCACCGTACTGATGGAACTGATCGGCGACTTGCTGCCCAAAGGCGTGCTCAACGTGGTTCAGGGTTATGGCCGCGAAGCGGGCGAAGCGTTGGCTACCAGCAAACGTATCGCCAAAATCGCCTTTACCGGCTCGACCCCGGTCGGCTCGCACATCATGAAATGCGCTGCCGAGAACATCATCCCGTCCACCGTCGAACTGGGCGGCAAGTCGCCTAACGTGTACTTCGAAGACATCATGCAGGCCGAGCCAAGCTTCATCGACAAGGCCGCCGAGGGCATGGTGCTGGCGTTCTTCAACCAGGGCGAAGTGTGCACCTGCCCGTCGCGTGCGCTGGTGCAGGAGTCGATCTACCCGCAGTTCATGGAAGTGGTGATGAAGAAGGTCCTGCAGATCAAGCGCGGCGACCCGCTGGACACCGACACCATGGTCGGCGCCCAGGCGTCGCAGCAACAGTTCGAGAAGATCCTGTCGTACCTGGAAATCGCCAAGGAAGAAGGCGCCGAGCTGCTGACCGGCGGCAAGGTGGAAAAACTCGAAGGCGCGCTGTCGACCGGTTACTACATCCAGCCGACCCTGCTCAAGGGCAACAACCGCATGCGGGTGTTCCAGGAGGAAATCTTCGGCCCGGTGGTCAGCGTCACCACCTTCAAGGACGAAGCCGAAGCACTGGCGATTGCCAACGACACCGAGTTCGGCCTCGGTGCCGGCGTGTGGACCCGCGACATCAACCGCGCCTACCGCATGGGCCGCGGCATCAAGGCCGGCCGCGTGTGGACCAACTGCTACCACCTGTACCCGGCGCATGCCGCGTTCGGCGGTTACAAGAAGTCCGGCGTTGGCCGTGAGACCCACAAGATGATGCTCGATCACTACCAGCAGACCAAGAACCTGCTGGTGAGCTACGACATCAACCCGCTGGGCTTCTTCTAGAAAACAGCTTCAAGTTGCAAGCTACAAGCTGCAAGAAACAGCGGGTACAGCACCCAACTGCTTTTTCTTGAGGCTTGTAGCTTGCGGCTTGTAGCTCCATGGCTCGCTTCCTGCAGTACCCATCACCACCGGCCGGAACCCCTCCGGCCACCAAGAAAAACAACAGGTGAAACTATGCCCAGCGATCATTCCGGCAATGCGCCGGCAGGCTCTTCCGTCGACTTCGAAAAGGTCGGTTCAGACTATTTCCAGCAACGTGAACTGAAAAAAGGCGCCGCCGGCTGGGTATTGCTGGTCGGCCTTGGGGTCGCCTATGTGATCTCCGGCGACTACGCCGGGTGGAACTTCGGCCTGGCCCAAGGCGGCTGGGGCGGCATGTTCCTCGCTACCCTGCTGATGGCCACCATGTACCTGTGCATGTGCTTCTCGCTGGCCGAACTGTCGTCGATGATCCCCACCGCAGGCGGTGGCTACGGCTTCGCCCGCAGCGCATTCGGCCCTTGGGGCGGCTTTCTCACCGGTACGGCCATCCTCATCGAATACGCCATTGCCCCTGCGGCGATCGCCGTGTTCATCGGCGCCTATTGTGAATCG
The DNA here is from genome assembly GCF_028682155.1 of Pseudomonas sp. 39004. Classification (NCBI taxonomy): domain Bacteria; kingdom Pseudomonadati; phylum Pseudomonadota; class Gammaproteobacteria; order Pseudomonadales; family Pseudomonadaceae; genus Pseudomonas; species Pseudomonas sp. 39004. Next base: position 44,648 of record NZ_JANIAG010000003.1, on the reverse strand, counting down.
CTGTTCGGCATCGGCGGCTGGGTCATCTACCTGGCCTTCTACATCGTGTTCATCGGCATCCACATCTTCGGGGTGGGTGAAGCGTTGAAACTGATGTTCATCATCACCGCCATCGCCGCCATTGCCCTGGCCGTGTTCCTGGTGAGCATGGTGCCCCATTTTGATGCAGCCAACCTGTTCGACATCGCCAAGACGGACGCCGCAGGCGCCAGCAGCTTCCTGCCGTTCGGCTATGTCGGCGTGTGGGCCGCGATCCCCTATGCGATCTGGTTCTTCCTTGCCGTCGAAGGCGTGCCCCTGGCCGCCGAAGAAACCAAGAACCCGAAACGCGACCTGCCACGCGGCCTGATCGGCGCGATGCTGGTATTGCTGGCCTTCGCCCTGCTGATTCTGGTGGTCGGCCCTGGCGCTGCGGGTTCCGAAGCACTCAAGGCCTCGGGCAACCCGCTGGTCGAGGCACTGTCCAAAGCCTATGGCGGCTCCACCTGGATGGGCAGCTTCGTCAACCTGGTGGGCCTGGCAGGCCTGATCGCCAGCTTCTTCTCGATCATCTATGCCTATTCACGGCAGATCTTCGCGCTGTCGCGTGCGGGCTACCTGCCGCGCAAACTTTCCCAGACCAACAAGAGCAAGGCACCGGTACTGGCGCTGATCATCCCCGGCCTCATCGGTTTCGGCCTGTCGCTGACCGGCCAGGGTGACCTGTTGATCCTGGTCGCGGTGTTCGGCGCGACGCTGTCCTACGTACTGATGATGGCTGCGCACATCACCCTGCGTATCCGCCGGCCGAAGATGGAGCGGCCGTATCGCACCCCGGGCGGCATCTTCACCTCCGGCGTTGCCCTGGTATTGGCGTGCATCGCCGTGGTGGCGGGCTTCCTGGTCGACCCACGGGTTGTGATTGGCGCTGCGGTGATCTATGGAGTATTAATTGCCTACTTTGCTTTCTACAGCCGCCACCACCTGGTAGCGGGCACACCGGAAGAGGAATTCGCCGCGATCCAGAAGGCCGAAGAGGCCCTGAACTGATCGCCGACACCCGCCGCGGGCCAGCCCCGCGGCGCTCTGGAGAATCTGTATGGCAAGTTTCGTACACACGGTAGGCCACCTGGTCTACCGCTTCGACAGCCTCAAGGACGTGATGGCCAAGGCCAGCCCCGCACGTTCGGGGGATTTCCTCGCGGGTGTCGCCGCCAGCAATGACGGCGAGCGGGTCGCCGCGCAGATGGCCTTGGCCAACATCCCGCTCACGCACTTCCTGAACGAGGCGCTGATCCCCTACGAAGCGGACGAGGTCACCCGCCTGATCATCGACACCCACGACGCCCAGGCCTTCGCGCCGGTCAGCCACCTGACCGTGGGCGGCCTGCGCGACTGGCTGCTCAGCGAGGAGGCCGACGAAGACAGCCTGCGTGCCCTGGCACCGGGCCTGACACCGGAGATGGCGGCGGCAGTGTCGAAGATCATGCGCGTTCAGGACCTGATCCTGGTGGCGCAGAAAATCCGCGTGGTCACCCGTTTTCGCGGCACCATGGGCCTGCGTGGGCGCCTGTCGACCCGCCTGCAGCCCAATCACCCAACCGACGAGCCAGCCGGGATTGCCGCCAGCATTCTCGACGGCCTGTTGTACGGCAACGGCGACGCCATGATCGGCATCAACCCGGCCACCGACAGCATCGCCTCGATCTGCGCCCTGCTGGAGATGCTCGACGCCATCATCCAGCGCTACGACATCCCCACCCAGGCCTGCGTGCTGACCCACGTCACCACCTCGATCGAAGCGATCAACCGGGGCGTACCGCTGGACCTGGTATTCCAGTCGATCGCCGGCACCGAAGCAGCCAACGCCGGCTTTGGCATCAACCTCAACGTGCTGCAGGAAGGCTACGAAGCGGGCCTGTCGCTCAAGCGCGGCACCCTCGGGCAAAACCTCATGTACTTCGAAACCGGCCAGGGCAGCGCCCTGTCGGCCAACGCCCACCATGGCGTCGACCAACAGACCTGCGAGACCCGCGCCTACGCCGTGGCCCGGCATTTCAAGCCGTTTCTGGTCAACACCGTGGTCGGCTTCATCGGCCCGGAGTACCTGTACAACGGCAAGCAGATCATCCGCGCCGGCCTCGAGGACCATTTCTGCGGCAAGCTGCTTGGCGTGCCCATGGGCTGCGACATCTGCTACACCAACCACGCCGAAGCTGACCAGGACGACATGGACACCCTGCTGACCCTGCTGGGCGTGGCCGGTATCAACTTCATCATGGGCATCCCAGGCTCCGACGACATCATGCTCAACTACCAGACCACCTCGTTCCATGACGCGCTGTATGCGCGCCAGACCCTGGGCCTCAAGCCCGGCCCGGAATTCGAGGCGTGGCTGGCGCGTACCGGCATCTTCACCCAGGCCGATGGCCGGGTGCGCTTCGGTGAAAAACTGCCGCCGGCATTCCGCCAGGCCTTGGCACAGCTTGCATAGGGATGACCATGGACCATCGCACAGTAACCCCCGACAACCCCTGGCTGGCCCTGCGCACCCTGACCCCGGCCCGTATCGCCCTGGGCCGCGCCGGCACCAGCCTGCCGACCGGTGCACAACTGGACTTCCAGTTCGCCCACGCCCAGGCCCGCGATGCCGTGCACCTGCCGTTCGACCATGCGGGGCTGACGGCCCAGCTTACTGAGCGCGGGCGCGAAAGCCTGGTGGTGCACAGCGCCGCCAGCGACCGCGACCAGTACCTGCAACGCCCCGACCTGGGGCGACGGCTGAACGAAGACTCGATTGCGGCCCTGCGTCAGCATGCCGAGGCCAACCCGGGCGGTGTCGACCTGGCCATCGTGGTCGCCGACGGCCTCTCGGCCCTGGCCGTGCACCGTCACACCCTGCCTTTTTTGACCCGTTTCGAGGAACAGGCCGCAGCCGACGGCTGGACCAGCGCCCCGGTAGTGCTGGTGGAGCAGGGCCGGGTGGCGGTGGCCGACGAGGTGGGCGAGTTGCTCGGCGCACGCATGACCGTGATGCTGATCGGCGAACGCCCAGGCTTGAGCTCGCCCGACAGCCTCGGCCTGTATTTCACCTACGCACCACGGGTCGGCCTGACTGACGCCTACCGCAACTGCATCTCCAACGTGCGCCTGGAAGGCCTGAGCTACGGCATGGCGGCCCACCGCCTGCTGTATTTGATGCGCGAGGCCTGTCGCCGGCAGCTTTCCGGGGTGAATCTGAAGGACGAAGCCGAGGTCCATAGCCTCGACAGCGATACCCCCGCCAGCCAAAAAGGAAACTTCCTACTCGGAAAAGAGTAAAAATCATGTCACGGAAGGCGGATTGCGCTTCTCGCCCGCATTGGGCAGCATGCTGTCGAGCGCGACTTGCAAACCGCTGTTTCCCCAAATGGATCCTGAGGGCCGCACATGCGTATCATCAAGGCAACCCTGGAACACCTCGACCTGCTGACCCCGCTGTTCGTCAAATACCGCGAGTTCTATGGGCAATTGCCCTACCCGGACAGCTCGCGCAGCTTTCTGGAAAAACGCCTGAAACGCGATGAGTCGGTGATCTATCTGGCGCTGCCCGACGACGACGACGGCAAGCTGCTGGGCTTCTGCCAGCTGTACCCAAGCTTTTCGTCGCTGTCGCTCAAGCGCGTGTGGATTCTCAACGACATCTACGTAGCCGAGGACTCACGGCGCATGCTGGTGGCCGACCACCTGATGCGCGAAGCGAAGAAGATGGCCAAAGAGACCAATGCCGTGCGCATGCGGGTTTCGACCAGCGCCAATAACGAGGCGGCGCGCAAGACCTACGAGTCCATCGGTTTTCGCAAGGACACCGAGTTCGAGAGCTACATCCTGCCGATCCAGCCGGATTGACCTGTTCCGGCCGCTTCGCGGGTTCAGCCGCGAAGCGGCCAGTGCAGGCCATGCCGCCTCCGGTAACCCCCCGCTACAAACTCCCCGGGCATGATCCTCACTTCGCCGTATAATGGCCCACTTGTCATGTGTGAAAGTTTACCCATCCCCAGGTAACTGAGCCTACGCCCAAGAACACAGGTGCTGTACATGGATTTCAACCCGCTGGACCTTATCCTGCATCTCGATGCTTACCTCGATCTGCTGGTCACCAATTACGGTCCCTGGATCTACGCCATCCTGTTCACCGTGATCTTCTGCGAAACCGGCCTGGTGGTGATGCCGTTCCTGCCGGGCGATTCGCTGCTGTTCATCGCAGGCGCCGTGGCGGCCGGTGGCGGCATGGACCCGGTGCTGCTGGCGGGCCTGCTGATGGCCGCAGCAATCCTGGGTGACAGTACCAATTACGTGATTGGCCGAACGGCCGGCGAGCGGTTGTTCAACAACCCTAACTCGAAAATATTCCGCCGCGACTACTTGCAGCGCACCCACGAATTCTATGAGCGCCATGGCGGCAAGACCGTGACCCTGGCGCGCTTCCTGCCGATCTTGCGCACCTTTGCGCCGTTCGTCGCCGGCATCGCCCACATGCACTACCCGCGTTTCCTGGGCTTCAGCGTCGCCGGTTCGCTGCTGTGGGTGGGTGGCCTGGTGACCTTGGGTTACTTCTTCGGCAACGTGCCGTTCATCAAGCAGCATCTGTCGTTGATGGTGGTCGGCATCATCTTCCTGTCGCTGGTGCCGATGGTGCTCGGCCTGCTGCGCGGTCGCCTGGGCCGTACAGCCAAGGCGCACTGACCACCGCCATGTGGTCTTTCAGCGCCTGGCGGCGCCAGCGTACCCTGGCGCGCTACCCGATCGCCCCCGAGCAATGGCAGGCCGTTCGCGAGCACCTGCCGTTGCTCGACGGCATCAGCGCCGAAGAAGACCACTGGTTGCGCGAAGCCTGCATCCTGTTTCTGCACGAAAAGCACCTGACCACCCTGCCCGGTGTCGAGCCAAGCGACGAGCAGCGCCTGTTCCTGGCCGCCCAGGCCCAGCTGCCTTTGCTGCACCTGGGCGAGCTGAACTGGTACCAGGGCTTTCACGAGATCATCCTCTACCCCGACGACTTCAAAAGCCCCCAGCGCCACCGCGACGCCAGCGGCGTGGAACACGTGTGGGACGGCGAGCACAGCGGCGAAGCCTGGCAACAGGGCCCGGTGATTCTGGCCTGGAACGGTGTGCTGGCCAGCGGTGGGTGGGAGGCCTACAACCTGGTCATCCATGAGCTGGCGCACAAGCTCGACATGCTCAACGGCGATGCCAACGGCCTGCCGCCGCTGCACAGCGGCATGCCGGTGGATGAATGGGCGAGTGCCATGCAACAGGCCTATGACGACCTCAATCGCCAGCTGGACCTCAACCCCGACGCCGAAACCGCCATCGACCCGTACGCGGCGGAAAACCCGGCGGAATTCTTTGCCGTCACCAGCGAATATTTCTTCAGCGCCCCCGACCTGCTGCAGCAGGCCTACCCACAGGTGTACCAGCAACTGTCGCTGTTCTACCGCCAGGACCCTTTGGCGCGCCTTGGCCGGTTGCAGGCCGAACACCCCGCTTACCGCGAAAGCCACGCCTGACGCGGCCGCACATCAGGCCAGGCGTGGCATGCCCTGGCGGAATGTGCCTATAATCGCCGCCACTTTTTGGTCAAACACGGGGGCACTGCCCAATGAGCTACAGCAAGATTCCGGCGGGCAAAGACCTGCCGAACGACATCTACGTCGCCATCGAGATCCCGGCCAACCACGCGCCGATCAAATACGAAATCGACAAGGACAGCGACACCCTGTTCGTCGACCGTTTCATGGCTACCCCGATGTTCTACCCAGCCAACTATGGCTTTATCCCAAACACCCTGGCCGACGACGGTGATCCGCTGGACGTGCTGGTCGTGACCCCATACCCGGTTGCCCCAGGTTCGGTCATTCGCGCCCGCCCGGTCGGCATCCTGAACATGACCGACGACGGCGGCGGCGACGCCAAGGTCATCGCTGTTCCGCACGACAAGCTGTCCCAGCTGTATGTCGACGTCAAGGAATACACCGACCTGCCGGCCCTGCTGATCCAGCAGATCGAGCACTTCTTCGCGAACTACAAAGATCTCGAGAAGGGCAAGTGGGTCAAGATCGAAGGCTGGGATGGCGCCGACGCCGCCCGCGCCGCGATCACCAAATCGGTTGCTGCCTACAAAGGCTGATACCGATTGCTGAAAAACCCCGCCCAGGCGGGGTTTTTTATGCGCTCACGATGGCCCTGCCAGTAAAAAGTCCTACGTCGCCCTACTCCAACGCCCTACAACCAAGCACTTTTCGCACAAAGCGCATCAACACCCGGTTCATATCCGCGCTGGCACTCGGCCGCTACACTCGCGGCCATGAACACATCCGGTGACCGCCTCAAAGCCCTGCTTCACGAATGTGGCTTGACCCCTTCCGATTTCGCCGCCCAACGCAGCGTCACACCCCAGCACGTCAACAACTGGTTCAAGCGCGGTGTTCCGTTGGCGCGTCTCGACGAAATGGCCGACCTGTTTTGTGTACACCGCCGCTGGCTGCGCAGTGGTGAAGGCCCCAAGCACCCCAACCCGATCTTGCGCAGCGGCCCACCACCGCCCACCCACGACACCCCGCCCTCCCCGCTGTCGGCCCACGGCGGCCGGATGCTGCAAGTGCCCCTGCACGAACTGCGCAACGGCCGGCTTGCCCCGGTTGCCAGCAAATACCTGCGCCTGCCCAGCAAAGCACTGAAGACCTTGGGCGTTGCCGCAGACCAGGCCATCTGCCTGGCCATGCCTGCCGCCAACATGGCCCCGCTGATCCCGCAGGAGGCTACCTTGGCTGTGGACCTGGGCATGACCCAGGTAATCGAGGGCGAAACCTACGCCCTGCTGCACAATGGCACGCTCAGGGTAAACAACCTCAGCCTCGGCCAGCATGGCACCCTGTACCTGCACAGCCACGACCGGCGCAACTACGCCGTCGAGCGCTACACCCGCGCCCAACGCCAGGCACAGGGCCTGGAGATTCTCGGCTGGGTTTTCCACTGGTCGCATTTCCGCCGGCAGCGCCCCGGCTGAAACACACTGTGCCATTTTTTGCTGGGCATCCTGCGCGAGCCCTTGTATGCTACGCGGCACATTTAGCCCCGACCGGCGCAAGCCGCGGTCCAGAGGGCTCGGCGACACCCCATACGGGCGTTTGCCATCTCTATCAGGTCCTTGTGACCACACAGTTAAGGCGGTTGCGGCTTACCATAAATTAGTCGGAAGCGTCCCCGAGAAGCCGGCCACAAGCCGGCTTTTTAATGCCTGCAGAAAATGCAGGACGATGGCAAAACCCGCTGCGCCATCGCCCTCACCTCCCTTCAGAACCGCGTCACCATCCCCATCCGCACTGTGCGCCCCGGTGCCGGCATGAAGCTCTGCGCCAGCGGATCGAGGTAGTAGCGATCGGTCAGGTTCTGCAGCGAAACATTCACCTCGGTGTTCTCCAGCAACTTGTACTTGAGGAACAGATCGAACAGTGCCACCGAGCGGTACTCGACCTGCGGCGTGGTGGCGCCTGACTGCCAGGGTTTGTCGAGGGTGCTGGTGGGCCCGGAGGTATAGGTAACGCGCCCGCCCACCGTCAACGCCTCGTCGAAGAAGCGCAGGCCGGTGGTCAGGTTGCCTGAGAAGCGCGGCGGGTTCTGGGTGTTGGTGTAGGAGCCCATGAAGCTGCCCGGGGTGCAGTTGGGCGTGTCCTGGGTCTTCTGGTAGGGGTTGGCCGTGGCGCGCAGTTTGCTGGCAAACGCCGCGTCGCAGGTTTCGGTCTTGAGGTAGTAAGTGGCCGACAGGTCGGCGAATACGCGGCCGGCATCGTAGTGCGATTGCAGCTCAAGGCCACGGGTGCTGAAACTGTCGGTGTTGCTGAAGGTCATCTGGCCCCACAAACCTGGGCTTGGGTCGTAGTAGCGGGTGATGTAATTCTTGATGTGGTTGTCGAAGAAGGCCAGTTTGATCGCCGCCGAGTCGTGCGCGGTAAAGAGGTTGTCGCGCAAGGCGCTGACGCCGATTTCCCAGCTCTGCGAGCGTTCAGGCTTGAGGCTTTTGCCGGGGGTGACTTGCTGGGTGCCCTGGCTGGTCTCGAACAGTGAAGGCAGGCGCAGGCCTTGGGTGTAGGTGACGTAAAAGAACGTGTCGGGTATCAGCTCGACATTGATGCCGAAAGCCGGCGCGAAGCCGCCGCCGCTACTGCTGCCCTGCGGTGTGTGGTCGTAGCCTGTGACCACGCTGCTGATGCCTTCTGGGTTGACCTCCACGCGGGTCGCACCGAAGTCGTTGAAGCGCACGCCGTTGAACGGCTCGTTGCTGTTGCCGAAGACGATGCCGTTGTTCAGGCGCGGGTCGGTGGCGTCGGTGTACTGGCCGTTCTGGTCGGGGAACCAGGTCATGCTGCCCCAGCCCTTGGGGCCGCTCGCCGAGATATAGCGCACCTCGCGATCCTCACGCCGGGCGCTGGCCAGCACGGTGTTGTCCTTGGTGCGGAAGTGGCTGTACCGGCCACCACCCCACAGGGTCAGTTGCTCGATCGGTTGGTACTCGAGCTTGCCGTTGAAGCTGAACTCCTGCCTGGATGCATCGCGCAGGGTGCGGTTGGCATCGATGTCGTGCTGGGTGATCAGCACATTTTTCTGCGGTTGCAGGTCTTCAAGCTGGAACGCGCCGCCCAGGTCCAGTGTGAAGTCGCCATGGGCGGTCTGGAATTTGGAGACGTTGTTCAGGTCGCCGCCGATACGGCGGTTGTCCTGGCGTGTCCAGCTGCGATCCGTACGAAACAGCTGGGAAACCGGCGCAGTCCATGACGAACTCAACGTGCTGGTCTTGGCGTCGGTCATCCACAGGTTGCTGGTCAGGTCGACCCACGGGTTGCCGGCAGGCAGGTAGTGATAGCGCGCGGTGTAGGTATCGATCTTCACCTCGCCCAGGGGGTACTGGTAGATACCCGCAGTGCCGTAGCGGTAGATGTCAGAAGGCATGATTTCGGCGCTGCGCCCATCGTAGCGGCGGTAGCCCAGGTCCAAGGTGTGATCGTCGGCGATGCGCCAGGTGGCCTTGAGCAGGTACGAGTCGGTTTTCGAGGAGGAGTTGAGCACTTCCTCGCCCGCGTTGTAGGTGCTCGCCACGCTGGGCTGTTCACTGCCGTACTGGTTATAGATGCGGTAACGGTCCTGGCCCTTCTTGCCGGAGAAATAGTTACCTTGATTGCGGTGCGCATATGCCGCCACCACGTCCAGGCGCTCGCTGGTGAAGGCAAACGCGGCGCTTCCAGATTCAGCCTCGGAGCCGAACAGGCTGGCGCGGTTGTCGCGGGGTGGCGCGGTGAGGTTTTCATCCTTGGCGCTGGCGCTGCGATGAGCGGGGGCTACGCCGTTGTCCCAGAGGTCGCCCTTGAGGCGCACGCCGACCTGGTTGCCGTCGACCAGAATGTCCTGCACGCCGATAGTCTGCATTTCAACCGTGCCGCCAATCGCCCCAGACTTGGTCGACGGACCTTTGTTCACGGTCAGGCTGCTGATCAGGTCGGGGTCGATGTAACTGCGTTGCTGGGTGCCGCCATAACCGCGATAGACGTCCAGGGCCTGCTCCGAACCATCGACCTTGACTGCCACCCGGCTCTGCCCCTGGATACCGCGGATGTTGACGTCCAGGGCACCGCCATTGCGCGTGTCACCGACCTGCACGCCGGGCACGCCGTTGAGCAGATCGCCTGCGGAAACACGGCCGAAGCGATCGATCTGTTCGCTGTTCAGGTGCACCGAAGAGCGTGGCGCCCTGTAGGTATCCGCCTCTGGCCCCTGGGCGGCGGCCTCGACCATCGTCGGCGATAACTCGGCCGCCGCATTCGGCGCAGCGCCCTGGGCGATCAGCACGTAGCTCCCGGTCGAACTCGGCACCAGTTGCAACCCGGAGTTGGCCAGCAACCGCTGGATACCCTCGCTGACTGTATACCGGCCCTTCAAGGCCGGCGCCGTACGGCCACGGGTCAACTCAGGGTCGTAGGACACCAGTAGCCCGGACTGGCTGGTGAAGCTGCCCAGGGCTGCGCCCAGCGGGCCCGGGGCAATGTTGTAGTCACGCGGTGTGGCGTCGTCCAGGCGGGTGGCGGCGAGCGCAGCTGTGCCGGTGTCCTGGGCCAGGGCCAGGCTGCTGTTCAACAGGCCGGCGCCGCAGCAGCCGATCATCGTGCAACGCAGGGCAAACGTGATGGGCGCCAGGCTAAGTCGAGGGCGCGGAGCAGGTGAAGGACAACGTACTGGGAGCATGCTTATCTCGCTCGTAGGGTTTGCGCCCACCACTGGCTGCGGGCTGTTACCTCCTCTGTCGCACGAGATCGAAAAAAGGATATGGGTGCATGAGCACCGGCTGAATTTACCGATTCGGCCTTGTGATCTGAGCAATTCTAGTGATAATGGTTTTCATTTGCGACAGTCATGTACCGATTCAACCGACGATGAATGCGCCCTTTTCCCCGCCGAACAGTACCGAGCCGTGCAGCGTCGAGACGCTGTACATCGAGAATCACGCCTGGTTACGCAACTGGCTCGCCTACCGGCTGAGGTCGTGGGGGCGCGGCGTGGCCGATGATCTGGCGCACGATATCTTCTTGCGGGTGCTGACCAGCCGTGAGGGCGCGCGGGCCGAACCGATCCGCCAGCCACGCGCCTACCTGACCCGCATCGCCAATTGCGTACTGGTCAGTTGGCGCCGCCGGCAGTCGCTGGAACGCGCCTGGCTCGAAGCCCTGCTGCTGCTGCCAGAACCCGAGCACCCTTCGCCTGAGCTGCAAAGCGTGATCCTGGAAACCCTGCACGAGATCGATGCGCTGCTCGACACCTTGCGCCCACGGGTCAGGCAGGCGTTTCTGATGGCGACGCTGGACGGCATGAAGCAGAAGGACATCGCCGTAGCCCTGAACATCGCATTGCCGACCGTCAAGAAGTACATCCACGAGGCCTACCTCACCTGCCTGACGCAGATGCCCGATGAATAGCGGCACTACCACGCTTGACGCTGCCATCCCCCAGCAGGTGCTTGCCCAGGCGGCCTCCTGGCTGATGCTGATGCAGGAGGGGCCGTTGCTGCCGGCCCAACAGCGCGAGCTGGAGCGCTGGCGGCTTGCCAGTGCCGACCACGAGCGCGCGTGGAAACGGGCGCAGCACCTGCTCACGCGCCTGGGCAGCGTGCCACCCACGCTGGCCAAGCAGACCTTGGACCGCCCGACGGGCAGGCGCGCCGTGCTGCGCGGGCTGCTCCTGCTGCTCGGCGCCGCTCCCCTCAGTTGGTGGGCATGGCGCTCGCAGGCCGGCGACTACCGGACGTCGCTGGGTGAGCGCCAGCACGCACGGCTGGCCGACGGCACGCAGATCACCCTCAACAGCGACAGCGCGGTGGACGTGCTGTTCGATAGCGCGCAACGCTTGCTGCACCTGCGCCGGGGCGAGCTGTACATCGTTACCGCTGCCGACCCCCGTCCACTCCTGGCGCAGACCCAGCAGGGCCAGTTGCTTGCCCTGGGCACGCGGTTCAGCGTGCGCCAACTGGCCGATGAAACCGTGCTCGCCGTTTATGAAGGTGCTGTGCAAGTACGCCCCGAGCACGCCAGCGTGGCGCCAGGTGAGCACATCATCCGGGCCGGGCAACAAGTACGCTTCAACCGTGAGCGCCTGGGCAGCATCGAGGCGGTGCGGGAAACCACCCTGGCTTGGCGCAACGGGCTGCTGGTGGCCGACGACATGCCGCTGCGCCAGTGGACCCAAGAACTGACGCGCTACACCGACCAGCACCTTGAATGCGACCCTGCCCTGGGCGAGCTGCGGGTGTCTGGCACGTTCCCGGTCGATGACTTGCCACTGGCCTTGGCCATGCTGGCGCAAACCTACACGCTGCAGGTTCGCCAGACCGGCCGGCAGGTGTTTATCAGCCGTTGACCACCCCATACGACCGAGCGAGATTCCCGATGAGCAAGATGCCCCTGTACCTGGCCATGGCGCTGGCCCTGGCTGCGCCCGCCGCTTTGGCGAAGCCGGAACGCGAGCAGAAGATGGACACTTCACTGCTGCAGCGCCAGGACCTGGCCTACCGCTTCAGCCAGCTGGACCTGGATTCGGCCGACGGCCAGCGCCATTACCGCCTGTGGGTCGGCAAGCCGGATCGCCCTGCCCCCGCCGCAGGCTACCCGGTGCTGTGGATGCTCGACGGCAATGCCGCGTTGGGCGCCCTGGACAGCGCGCAGCTGAGCAAGCTCGCCGCCGGCCAGGCGCCGTTGCTGGTGGCCGTGGGTTACCAGACCGATCAGCGAATCGACCGAGCCGGGCGGACCTATGACTACACCCCGTCGGTACCTGGGCAGGCGCAGCAGCGTGACCCGCTGACCGGCCAGCCCAGCGGCGGCGTGGATGCGTTCTTCGACCTGCTGAGCCAACGCATGCGGCCGAGTGTGGCCGCCGTGGCGCCGATCGACCTGCAGCGGCAAACACTGTGGGGGCATTCCTATGGCGGCCTGGCGGTGCTGCATGCGCTGTTTACCCGGCCGGCCGAGTTCAGTGACTATGCGGCGGCCAGCCCGTCGTTGTGGTGGCGTAACGGGGTGATTGTTGGCGAAGCTCAGGGGCTGCAACAGCGTTTGGGTGATCATCGCCCGAGGTTGCTGCTGATGCGTGGTGGCGACGAGCCTTCGAGCCCGCGTGCATCTATGAAAAACGATGGGGAACGGCCGGCGCAGGCGCTGATAGCGGACCTGGCCGACGTGCAGGGTTTGCAGGTGCGGTTTGAACGGTTTGACGGATTGGGGCATGGGCCGATGTTGCCGGCCTCGCTGAAGAAAGTGATCGACGAGATGTCTCGGTAAACCTGTACCGGCCTCCTTCGCGCGGCAAGCCCGCGCCTGTAGGATCACCACGGGCTCTTAGGGCAATGGAGCCCTTCTGCCGCTTCAGTTTCCCCGCCGAAGGTCGCCTAAGGTCTTAGTCGCGCGGGTTGCCAGCAGGGTGGCACTGTGCTGTATGCTTGGCCGGTCTTCAGGGCGGGGTGCAAGTCCCCACCGGCGGTAAATCGAAAGATGAGCCCGCGAGCGCCCCGGCCATGCCGGGGGTCAGCAGATCTGGTGAGACTCCAGAGCCGACGGTCATAGTCCGGATGAAAGAAGGCGTCAGGCAGGGGCCATTCGGGCGCCTCTGCGCGCGCGTTTTGTTCGCCCCGAGACGTTCATCGATCATTCACGAGGAGCGTTTCATGTCACCTATGCTGCAAAAGCAATTCCCCAACATTTCTGCCGCCATCGCCGCCTTCCAGGCCGGGCGCCCCGTGCTGCTGCTGGACGACGACGACCGCGAGGACGAAGCGGACATCATCGCCGCCGCCGAAAACATCTCGTTGCAAACCATGGCCATGATGATTCGCGACTGCAGCGGCATCGTCTGCCTGTGCCTGGACGAAGCCACCGTGGACGCACTGCAGCTGGCGCCGATGGTGCAGAACAACCAGGCGCGCCACGGCACCGGCTTCACCGTCACCATCGAAGCGGCCGAAGGCATCACCACCGGCGTTTCGGCGCACGACCGGGTTACCACCATCGCGGCGGCGCTGAGCTCGACAGCCGAGCAACGCCATATCGTCAGCCCTGGGCACGTGTTCCCGCTGCGTGCGCGCAACGGCGGGGTGCTGACCCGTCGTGGCCATACCGAGGGTTCGGTAGACCTGGCGCGCCTGGCCGGGTTGCGGCCGGCAGCGGTGCTGTGCGAGCTGATGAACCCCGATGGCAGCATGGCCCGCGGGGAGCAGGTGGCGGTGTATGCGCGGCAGTACAATTTGCCGGTGCTGACCATTGAAGAGCTGGCGCGGTATCGCGAGGCGATGGTGGCCCGCGAAGCCGCTACGGTTTGATGGCTTGCAGGCGCTTGGTTTGAGGAAGATGGCGCCTCTGAGATCGAGCGGCGCCCGCGCGCCGCATCGCGAGCTAGCTCGCTCCTACATTCGTTTCGGCCAGTCACGCCAGTTCCATCGCACGCGACCGCCTTGTTGTACGACGCGATACTGAGGCGGGCGCCAAGGGGCCGCGCGCCAATGCCTCAGGAATAATTGGCCCGAAACAGATGTAGGAGCGAGCTAGCTCGCGATGCGGCGCGCGGGCGCCGCTCGATCTCAACAACGAAACAGAAATCGCGTCGTAACTCTCCTCGACCACACAAGTTTGCTCCCCCCGCCCTGCTCTGCTAACGTCGCGCCGTTAAGAACGCCACCGAGACAGCCGCCATGGCCCGCAAAAAAGCCTCCCTCGATTTCGAGCAATCCCTCGCAGACCTGCAAGCCCTGGTCGAGCGCCTGGAGAACGGCGAGTTGTCGCTGGAAGATTCGCTGGCCGCCTTCGAGCAAGGCATCGCCCTGACCCGCGATTGCCAGGGCGCACTGGCCCAGGCCGAACAGAAAGTGCAGATTCTTCTGGAACGCGATGGTGAGCTGGCAGCCCAGCCCTTCGACGCCGAGCCGCAAGCATGATCAACAACTACCAGGCCAACTGCCAGGCCCGCGTCGACGCCGCCCTCGAACCCCTGTTCGAAGCGCCAACCAAGGAGCTCGAGCGGCTCTACGCTGCCATGCGCTACAGCGTGATGAACGGCGGCAAGCGTGTGCGCCCGCTGCTCGCCTACGCGGCCTGCGAAGCGTTGGGTGCGCCTGCCGAACAGGCCAATGGCGCGGCCTGCGCGGTCGAGCTGATCCACGCGTACTCGTTGGTGCATGACGACCTGCCGGCGATGGACGATGACGACCTGCGCCGCGGCCAGCCCACCACCCACAAAGCCTTCGACGAAGCCTGCGCCATCCTGGCCGGTGACGGCCTGCAGAGCCTGGCCTTCAGCGCCCTGCTCGACCCGCGCCTGAGCCCGCAGTCCGACACCCTGCGCCTGGCCATGGTCCAGGCCCTGGCCAAGGCTGCCGGCCCGGCGGGCATGGTCGGCGGCCAGGCCATCGACCTGGGGTCGGTGGGTATCAAGCTGGACCAGCAAGCGCTGGAATTCATGCACCGGCACAAGACCGGTGCGCTGATCGAAGCCAGCGTGCGCCTGGGCGCCCTGGCCAGCGCCCGCGCCGAACAGGCGCAACTGGATGCCTTGCAGACCTACGCACAGGCCATCGGCCTGGCGTTCCAGGTGCAGGACGACATCCTCGACGTAGAAAGCGACACCGCCACCCTGGGCAAGCGCCAGGGCGCCGACATCGCCCGTGACAAACCGACCTACCCGGCCCTGTTGGGCCTGGAAGCCGCCAAGGCCTATGCCATCGAACTGCGCGACCAGGCGCTGGTCGCATTGCAAGGGTTTGGGGAAAATGCCGAGCCCCTGCGGGCGCTGGCACGCTATATCGTCGAACGCCGCAACTAAGCACCGACGCCAATCCCGCACAACCCGTGGTCGAATGGGCACTTTTCCCACAATGGGGTAAACTGCCGCGTCTTCACACCTATAACGACTCGCCTGATGCCCACGACGTTTCAAGAGATCCCCCGCGAACGCCCGGTCACGCCGTTGCTCGACCGCGCTGACACGCCTGCCGGCCTGCGCCGGCTGGCCGAAGCCGACCTGGAGACCCTGGCCGACGAGTTGCGCCAGGAACTGCTCTACACCGTGGGTCAGACCGGTGGGCATTTTGGCGCCGGCCTGGGCGTCATCGAACTGACGATCGCCCTGCACTACGTCTTCGACACCCCGGACGACCGGCTGGTGTGGGACGTCGGCCACCAGGCCTACCCGCACAAGATCCTCACCGGCCGCCGCCAGCGCATGCTCAGCCTGCGCCAGAAGGACGGCATCGCCGCCTTCCCGCGCCGCAGCGAGAGTGAATACGACACCTTCGGCGTCGGCCACTCCAGCACCTCGATCAGCGCAGCGCTGGGCATGGCCATCGCCGCCCGCCTGCAGAACAGTGCACGCAAGTCGATCGCGGTGATCGGCGACGGCGCCCTGACCGCCGGCATGGCTTTCGAGGCGTTGAACCACGCCCAGGAAGTCAACGCCGACATGCTGGTGATCCTCAACGACAACGACATGTCGATTTCGCGCAATGTCGGCGGCCTGTCCAACTACCTGGCCAAGATCCTCTCCAGCCGCACCTACGCAAGCATGCGCGAGGGCAGCAAGAAGGTGCTCTCGCGCCTGCCTGGCGCCTGGGAAATCGCCCGCCGCACCGAAGAATACGCCAAAGGCATGCTGGTCCCAGGCACCCTGTTCGAAGAACTGGGCTGGAATTACATCGGCCCGATCGACGGCCACGACCTGCCGACCATGATCGCCACCCTGCGCAACATGCGTGACCTCAAGGGCCCGCAGTTCCTGCACGTGGTGACCAAAAAGGGCAAGGGCTTCGCCCCGGCCGAGGTCGACCCGATTGGCTACCACGCCATCACCAAGCTCGAACCTGCCGACAAGCCCGCCACGCCGAAGAAGCCCAGCGGGCCCAAGTATTCCGCTGTGTTCGGCCAGTGGCTGTGCGACATGGCCGCGAGCGACAAGCGCCTGGTCGGCATTACTCCGGCGATGAAGGAAGGCTCCGATCTGGTCGACTTCAGCGAACGCTACCCGGAGCGCTACTTCGACGTGGCGATTGCCGAGCAGCACGCGGTGACCCTGGCTGCAGGCATGGCCTGCGAAGGCAGCAAACCGGTGGTGGCGATCTATTCGACGTTCCTGCAGCGCGCCTATGACCAATTGATCCACGACGTGGCGGTGCAGAACCTCGATGTGCTGTTCGCCATCGACCGCGCCGGCCTGGTTGGCGAAGACGGCCCGACTCACGCCGGCAGCTACGACCTGTCGTACCTGCGCTGCATCCCCGGCATGCTGGTGATGACCCCGAGCGACGAGAACGAGCTGCGCAAGATGCTCACCACCGGCCACCTGTACAACGGCCCGGCGGCGGTGCGCTACCCACGCGGCACCGGCCCCAACGCGCCGATCAGCAGCGGCCTTGACCCCTTGGAGATCGGCAAGGGCGTCATCCGCCGCCAGGGTGAGAAGGTCGCCTTGCTGGTGTTCGGCGTGCAGCTGAGCGAGGCCTTGCAGGTTGCCGAGCAGATCAATGCCACAGTGGTCGACATGCGCTTCGTCAAGCCGCTGGACGAGGCACTGGTACTCGAACTGGCTGCCAGCCATGAGCTGCTGGTAACCATCGAAGAAAACGCCATCATGGGCGGTGCGGGGGCTGCCGTGGGCGAGTTCCTGGCCAGCCAGGCGGTGACCAAGCCGCTGCTGCACCTGGGGCTGCCAGACCTTTATGTCGAGCATGCCAAGCCTGCGCAGATGCTGGCAGAGTGTGGGCTGGATGTGGCTGGGATCGAGGCTTCGGTCAAGGCTCGGATGGCCAAGCTCGGGCTGTAGTAATCCTTGGGGCCGCTTTGCGGCCCATTCGCGGGACAAGCCCGCTTCCACAAGTACATCACTCTTCTCGAGAACAGTGACAAACCTGTGGGAGCGGGCTTGTCCCGCGAATAGTCTGGAACTGCCCATGAAAATCCCGAGCTTCACCGCCACCCTCCTGTGCCTGCCACTTCCGCTCCTGGCCGCTGAACGCGACAACGCCCTGAAACTGCCCGACGTCCTGATCAGCGCCAACCGCCAGGTCGAGTCGCGCACCGCCACCAGCGCCGCCAACACCGTCTTCACCCGCGCCGACATCGACCGCCTGCAACCCACCGGCGTCACCGACCTGCTGGCCCGTGTCCCAGGCGTGCAAGTGGCCCCCACCGGCGGGCGCGGCAGCGTGCCCGGCATTTTCATCCGCGGCACCAAGGCGGCGCAGAGCCTGGTACTGGTGGATGGCGTGCGCATCGCCAACGCCACCTCTGGCGACAGTGGCCTGCAGTTTCTCGACGTTGACCAGATAGAGCGTGTCGAAGTGCTGCGCGGCTCCCGCTCGGCGGTATACGGCAGCGACGCCATGGGTGGCGTGATCCAGATCTTCACCCGGCGCAGTAGCGGCCCCGGGCTGCAGCCACGCCTGCGCCTGGCCGCCGGCAGCAACCAGACCTGGCAGCGCAGCCTGGGCCTGTCCGGGGGCGACGGCGCCACCCGCTTCAACCTGGGTGCCAGCCTGGACGAGACTGCCGGCATCGACGCCACCGGCCCCTCCTTTGCCAGCGACGGCGATCATGATGCGTACCGCAACAAGTCACTCAACCTGAGCCTCAGCCATACCTTCGGCGAACGCTTCGAGGCCGGCCTGAACCTGCTCGACAGCCGCGGGCGCAGTGAATACGACAATCCGTACGGTGGCTTTGACCCGGTCACCTTCGAAAGCTTCGGGCAAAAACCCTACACCGACTTCAGCGTCAGCAGCCTGGGCACTTACTTCGACGCCCAGCTCAACGACACCTGGCATTCGCGCCTGGAGCTTGCCCACAGCGAAAACCGTGACGACAAACGCGACAAGCTCAGCGCCGAGCGCTTCGTGTTCAACACCTATCGCGATCAGGTTACCTGGCAAAACGACCTGGCCCTGGGTGAGCAGCACAACCTGTTGATCGGCGGCGATTGGTACGAAGACCGCGTGCACGCCAGCACCGATTTCAACGAGGACAACCGCTGGAACCGCGCCGCCTTCATTCAGCATCGCTACATGGGCGAGCGGTTCTCCACCGAACTGGGGGTGCGCCGTGACCAGAACCAGCAGTTCGGCGGCCAGACCACCTGGAGCGGTAGCCTTACCGTGCCCTTGAACGCGCACAATGATGTGCTGCTGTCCTACAGCGAAGGCTTCCGGGCACCGACATTCAATGACCTGTATTACCCAGAGTTCAGCAACCCCGACCTGAACCCGGAGCATTCCCGAAGCTACGAACTGCAATGGCGCAGCCAGCTTACCGCCGACAGCCGCCTGGAGACCTCGCTGTACCGCACCGACCTGCGCGATGCGATCATCTTTGGCCAGGACTCGATCCCACGCAATGTCGCCTCGGCGCGGGTCAACGGGTTTGAACTGTCGCTCGATCAGCAATGGGGCGCGTGGCGCAGCCAGCTGGGCCTGGCGCTGATCGACCCACGTGACCGCGACAGCGGCCATACCCTCGCCCGCCGTGCCCGCCGTACCGTGAGCCTGGACCTGGACCGCGCATTCGGGCCGTTCAGCGTGGGCGGGAGCTGGCAAGCCGTCAGCACCAGCTACGATGACGAAGCCAACCGCAACCGGCTCGCTGGCTTCGGCCTGCTCGGCCTGCGGGGTAGCTGGGCAGCAACGGATGAGCTGAAACTGGAAGCGAAGCTGGACAACCTGCTGGACCACAGCCACAGCCGTGCCCTGTACAGCTACGAGGGCGCCAGCCACGGTTACCGCGAGGAAGGCCGCACCGTGCTGCTGAGCGTCACCTGGACGCCGGCGCTCTAGCGTCGAGCAACGCACACAGGCGCGCGGTGGCCTCGATCATCTGCCCACTGGGCCGCTCCAAGCCCTTGTCCGGCACCACCAACAGACGATCACTGGCCACAGCACTCAGACGTGGCCAAGCGTCCCAGCTTGCCAGCTGCGCCTGGTCACCCGCGAGAATTACCTGGGGGTCCTGCAGCAATACAGACTCCACGCTCACTTGGGGCGCAGGCTGACTCAGATCGGCGAAGACATTACGCGCGCCGCACACGGCCAGGGCATCGCTGACCACTTGCCGGCCACCCAGGGTGTACAACGGCTTGTCCCAGACTTGATAGAACACCCGCAGCGGCTGCTCACGCCGATACTGCTGACGCAGGTGCCGCAGCCTGTCGCGCAAGGTTTGCGCATAGTGCCGACCCTGCTCGTCACGGCCGACGCGCTGGGCGATGGCTTCGATCTGATCGATCAATTGGTCGACGCTATGGGGCTCGGCGCTGAACGTGGCGATGCCCAGGCGCTTGAGCTGATCACGCTGCGCTGGCGCGACACTGCCCGGCCACAGCAGCAGCAAGTCAGGCTTCAAGCTGAGCAGGCGCTCCATGTTCAGTTGCCCCAGGCGGCCCACTGAGGGCACATCCTGCAGCGCAGGCGGGCGCTCGCCGCCGTCGAGCATGCCGACCAGCAGGTCATCGGCCTGCAGCTCGAGCATGATCTCGCTCATCGAAGGCGCCAGGCTGACCACCCGCAGCGGCTCAGCCGCGCTGGCGGCACAGGCGCACAGCGCCAGCAGCCAGAGGAAGACGCGCATCAGCCCAGCTGACGCGGAATGCGGTACAGGTAGAGCACGACCACCGTGGAAAGTGCCAGAAGAATCTGCGGCACCGCCTCCAGCCCCACCAGCACCGACAGCGCGGCGACCCAGGCAGGGAAGCAGGCATACAGCATGGCCAGACGCCGCACCCGCGCCAGCTCGATCCAGGCTGCCGGCTCCTCGCTGCTGCCGAGCACCTTGGCGGTACTGATCAAGGCACGCTTGTAAGCGCCAAAGCGCGGCAGGCTGAGGAACATGGTCGCCGCACCGGCGATGAACAACGGCATGGCCAGCACCGGGATCAATGGATCACCGCCACCAAAAGCCCAGGCCATCACCGGCAGCGGCACCAGGCCGATCGCCAGGTATTGCCACCAGGCCAGGGCCAGGCGCCGCTTGACCTCGGCGCGGGTCACGCCTGGGGCACCTCGCCCTGGTGTTCGTTGCCCAGCATGTGGCCGAGCTTGCCGGCCTTGGTGGCCAGGTAGTAACGGTTGTGCGGGTTGTGTCCGGTATGCAGCGGCACACGTTCAGCGACGACGATGTTCATGTCGGTCAGCGCCTTGACCTTGCGCGGGTTGTTGGTCATCAGGCGCAGGGCCTTCACCCCCAGGTGCTCGAGCATCGGCAGGCAGATGGCATAGTCGCGCTGGTCGGCGGCAAAGCCCAGGCGTTCGTTGGCTTCGACGGTATCGGCGCCGCCGTCCTGCAGTTCGTAGGCGCGGATCTTGTTCAACAAGCCAATGCCGCGGCCTTCCTGGCGCAGGTACAGCAGCACGCCACGGCCTTCACGGGCGATGGCCTGCAAGGCAGCTTCCAGTTGCGAGCCGCAGTCACAGCGCTGGCTGAACAGGGCATCGCCGGTCAGGCACTCGGAATGCAGGCGCCCCAGCACCGGCTCGCCGTCCGCGATATCACCCAGGCTGAGCACCACATGCTCACGGCCGGTGGCTTCGTCGAGAAAGCCATGCATGGTGAAGGTCGCAAAGGGCGTCGGGAGTTTAGAGGCGGCAACAAAGACGACGGGCACGTTGTGCTCCTGGCATAAGTAGGAAATTTCTGTTGCGGCGATTGTATCAGCAGGTCGGCACCTGTGCGCTGGCTGAATACCGTCGCTTAAGATCGAAAAGTTCGATGCTTAGCAGAGCCCCGCCCTCAAGACGCCGAGCCTGTATGGGAGCGGGTGGCGCTCACTGCGGCTGGCTGTCGGTGGTGAACGGATACGGCTGTTTCCAGTGCTCGAAAATCGGCTTCAATTCACCGCTGCGCACCAGCTCGGCCATGCGCTTGTCGAACAGGTCGCGCAGTGCCTTGGACTTTTCGTTGTGGGCAAATGCCAGGTACAGCGGCAGCTCGGCGACATGGGTCTTACGAAAACGCGCAGGCTCCGCCGCCTGGCCCAGCACGTAGTCGACCTCGGTCAACGCATCGATGTAGAAGTCCACTCGGTCGTGTTCGAGCATCGGCAGAATGCCTTCACGACGCTGGATTTCGCGGAAGTTGTGCGCATTGGGCAGATAGCTGGCGTAGTCGTAGCCGCGCACCCAGGCCAGGCGATACTGGCCGACCGTGCCAGGCGTGGGCACAGGCTTGCCGGCAAGCCCCAGGGCATAGATATGGTCCATGTCGAAGTGCCAACGCGGGTAGAGGTTGTCGTCAGCCTCGTCCTTGTAGGAGCCGACCCAGGCATCGGCCTCGCCCCGTTTGACCAGCCCCACCGCACGGCTGTAAGGCGCGCTCTGGGTAACGACCTTGACCCCGGCAGGCTCGAACACCTTGCGCAGTACATCCCAGGCGACCCCGCTACCGTCGGCGTTGGTGTAGTCGAGCCATTCCTCGCTGACCAGATGGACCTGCTTCGGCACACCTTCGGCCGCCCCCACCCAGGGGGCAAAACCCAGCAGCATTGCCAACAGCACAGTCCTTATGGCCATCTACGCGCTCCCTGTTTCAGGCAACCGCCCACACCAGAACCTGCATACCCAGCCAGGCGAACACGCCGGCCAGGACATCGTCGAGCATGATCCCGACCCCGCCATGCACATGGCGGTCGATCCAGCGAATCGGCCATGGCTTGAGGATGTCGAAGAAGCGGAACATCAGGAACCCCGCCAGCAACCATTGCCAGCCTTCCGGCACCAGCCAGAGGGTGATCCACATGCCGACCATCTCGTCCCAGACAATGCCTTCATGATCGTGCACGCGCAAGTCATTGGCGACTTTGCCGCACAACCAGAAGCCGAACAGCATGGTCACGCCCAGCAGCAGCCAGTACCCCCAGTCCGGCAGCATCTGCCACAACGGAATGAACGGTATGGCCACCAGCGAGCCCCAGGTGCCCGGCGCCTTGGGCAAGGTGCCGGAACCGAAGCCGAAGGCGATGAAGTGCCATGGGTTGCGCCAGACCGAGGGCGGAACGAACTCCGCAGGCACCTGGTTGGGGTGATCGGTCACGGTGTCTCCCTAAAATGTTGATAGCCGCGTTGCCGCGGGGTGATGTCCTGGCCCTGCCGGTCACGCAGGCTGACGCCTTGGCCCTCGAGCACGCGCCCGATGACATGAAAGGCCGCCAGGCCTTGCGCCTGCAGGGATGAAAGCTGCGCCGGCGGCAAAGTGAACGCCAGCACATAGTCGTCGCCACCGGTCAGGGCCGCCTGCACGGCGGCCTCATGGCCGAGCAAACCCTGCAGAGCGGATGACATCGGCACCTGCTCCAGGTTCACCTCGAGCGCCACGCGGGAAGCCTTGGCAATATGCCCGCAGTCGGCCAGCAGGCCGTCGGAGATGTCCAGTGCCGCGCTGGCTCGCCCGCGCAACAGTTGCCCCAGGGCGAACTGCGGCGAAGGTGACCAGTAGTGATCGAGCAGCGGCTGGGCCAGTGCGGCCTCGGCCTGGCGCTGGCCCAGGACCAACGGCAAGGCGCCGGCGGCGTTGCCCAGCTCCCCCCCTACACACAAAAGGTCACCGGGGCAAGCACCGCCACGGCGCAACGCTTGCCCGGCCGGCACGCGGCCGAACACGGTCATGGTGATACTCAAGGGGCCGCGGGTGGTGTCACCGCCTATCAGGCTCAGCTGGCAACGCCGGGCCATACGGTTAAGGCCGTCAGCGTAGGCTTGCAGCCAGTCGGCGCTGACATCGGGCAAGGTCAGGGCGAGGGTGAAGCCGATGGGGGTGGCGCCCATCGCCGCCAGGTCACTGGCGGCCACGGCCAACGAGCGCTGGCCAAGCAACAAGGGGTCGCAGACCGCAGGGAAGTGCACGCCGGCCACCAGGGTGTCGGTGGACACCGCCAGTTGCTCGCCCGCAGGCAAATCCAGCAGCGCGCAATCGTCACCGATGCCCAGGGCCACGCCTTCACCACCTTGCGCACAGGGCGCGGCGGCGAAGTAATGGCTGATCAGCTCGAACTCACCCATGGTCGGCCAGCGCCGGGATCAGCGCTTGTTCGCCTTGGCTTCCGCTTCGCGCAGCGAAGGGGCGAGCTTGTCCAGCACGCCGTTGACGAACTTGTGGCCGTCGGTGGCACCGAAGACCTTGGCCAGCTCGATACCTTCGTTGATCACCACGCGATACGGTACATCGACGCGCATCATCAGTTCCCAGGTGGACAACCGCAGCACAGCCAGTTCGACAGGGTCGAGCTCTTCCAGCGCCAGCGCCAGGCAAGGCTTCAGGGCCGCGTCGATCTCGTCCTTCTTGGCCGGGACCCCATGCAGGATCTCGCGGAAGTAGGCGCCATCGACATCGGTGAAATCGTTATCGACCCGGAACTGCGCTTCGATCTCGTTTACCGACTGACGCGCCATGTGCCACTGGTACAGCGCCTGTGTCGCGAGCTTGCGGGCTTCGCGGCGCTTGGCGCTCTTCGAGGGCTTGCCGGCATCCGCAGGTTTTGGATCGCGCGGGTTGAAACGATCGCTTTCGTCGCTAATCACTTGGCCTCCAACTGCGCCAGCAGGCTGACCATTTCCAGAGCGGACAGGGCAGCTTCAGCACCTTTGTTGCCAGCCTTGGTGCCGGAACGCTCGATGGCCTGTTCGATGGAGTCGACGGTCAGAACGCCGAAGGCCACCGGAACACCGAACTCCATGGACACCTGGGCCAGGCCCTTGGTGCATTCGCCCGCCACGTATTCGAAGTGCGGGGTACCACCGCGGATCACGGCGCCCAGGGCGATGATCGCGTCGTACGCGCCTTGCTGGGCGACCTTCTGTGCTACCAGCGGGATTTCGAACGCGCCCGGGGCACGGATGATGGTGATGTCGCTTTCGCTGACACCGTGGCGTACCAGGGCATCAACAGCACCGCTTACCAGGCTTTCGACGACGAAGCTGTTGAAGCGGCCAACCACCAAAGCATAGCGACCTTTGGGGGCGATGAAGGTACCTTCGATGGTCTTCAGGGTCATTCCGATGTTCTCATGTTCAAGAGCGAGGCCGCATACAAGCGGCCTCGGCAGGGGTCTGGACTCGAGTAGAGGGCGTCAATGCCGCCTCAAGTCACTCGGAGGGCACGTATTCTACAACTTCCAGATCGAATCCGGATATCGCATTGAACTTCATCGGCGAACTCATCAGGCGCATCTTGCGCACACCGAGGTCGCGCAGGATCTGCGAACCGGCACCGACGGTGCTGTAGGTGGTCGGCACCTTGGTCGGTGCATCACCCGCGCTTTCGCGGATGTGCGCCAGCAGCACGTCGCCGTCCAGCGGGTGGCCCAGCAGCAGTACCACGCCGCTGCCAGCTTCGGCCACGGCAGCCATGGCGGCGCGCAGGCTCCAGCGGCCCGGTTGCTTGACCAGCAGCAGGTCGCGCAGCGGGTCCATGTTGTGCACGCGTACCAGGGTCGGCTCTTCGGCGCAGATATTGCCCAGGGTCAGGGCCATATGCACGTCGCCTTCCACCGCATCGCGGTAGGTGACCAGGTTGAACTCGCCCAGCTCGCTCTCCACCGGCTGCTCGGAGACGCGTTGTACGGTGCGCTCGTGGATCATGCGGTAGTGGATCAGGTCGGCGATGGTGCCGATCTTCAGGCCGTGCTCGGCGGCGAACACTTCCAGCTCGGCGCGGCGCGACATGGTGCCGTCATCGTTCATCACTTCGCAGATCACGCCGCTCGGCTCGAAGCCGGCCATGCGCGCCAGGTCGCAAGCGGCCTCGGTGTGGCCGGCGCGGGCCAGGGTGCCGCCCGGCTGGGCCATCAGCGGGAAGATGTGGCCCGGGCTGACGATGTCCTCGGCCTTGGCGTCCTTGGCAGCGGCAGCTTGCACGGTACGTGCGCGGTCGGCAGCGGAAATGCCGGTGGTGACACCTTCGGCGGCCTCGATCGACACGGTGAACTTGGTGCCGAAGCCGGACCCGTTACGCGGCGCCATCAGCGGCAGCTTGAGCGTTTCGCAGCGCTCGCGGGTCATCGGCATGCAGATCAGGCCACGGGCATGCTTGGCCATGAAGTTGATGTGCTCAGGCAGGCAGCACTCGGCCGCCATGATGATGTCGCCTTCATTCTCGCGGTCTTCGTCATCCATGAGGATGACCATTTTGCCCTGGCGGATGTCTTCGACCAGTTCTTCGATGCTGTTGAGCGCCACTCGGCACCCCCTTCTCAATCAGGATTTCAAGAAGCCGTTGGCGGCCAGGAAGCTTTCGGTAATGCCACTGCCCTTGCTCGGTTCGCCAGCCTTGTCGCCCAGCAGCAGACGCTCCAGGTAACGGGCCAGCAGGTCGACCTCAAGGTTTACCCGACGCCCTGCGCGGTAGTCGGCCATGATGGTTTCGGACAGGGTGTGCGGGACAATGGTCAGCTCGAACTCGGCGCCATTGACCTCATTGACCGTCAGGCTGGTGCCGTCGACGGTGATCGAACCCTTGTGGGCGATGTACTTGGCCAGCTCCTTGGGTGCACGCACGCGGAACTGGATAGCGCGGGCGTTATCGCTGCGCGAGATGATTTCGCCGACACCGTCGACGTGGCCGCTGACCAGGTGGCCGCCCAGGCGGGTGGTGGGGGTCAGGGCCTTTTCCAGGTTGACCTTGCTGCCGCTCTTGAGGTCGATGAAGGCGGTGCGTTTGAGGGTCTCGACGCTGACGTCGGCCCAGAAGCCATCGCCCGGCAGTTCGACGGCGGTCAGGCATACGCCGTTGACGGCGATGCTGTCGCCGAGCTTGACGTCACCCAGGTCGAGCTTGCCGGTCTCGACGTAGACGCGCACGTCGCCACCTTTGGGGGTCAGGCTGCGGACAGTGCCGATGGATTCGATGATACCGGTGAACATGGGGTCTTCCTCAAGAACGGGTTGCGCAGGGCAAGCCTGGCATTATACGCCGGGCGCCGGCAGGGGGATGGCCGTGACCCGCCAGTCATCGCCCACTGCGCGCATTTCGGTAATTTTCAGTCGCGGCGCTTCGCTCATCGTTGCCAGGGGCCACTCCAGCAGCGGGCGGGCCTGGGAGCCCAGGAAGGTACCGGCGACGAACAACTGGTACTCGTCGATCAGGCCTTGCCGGGCGAACGCACCGGCAAGGCCCGCGCCGGCTTCCAGCAGAATCTCGTTGACGCCACGCTGGGCCAGCACACGCATCAACGCGGGCAGGTCGACCTGGCCATCGGCGCCTGGCAGGCTCAGCAGCTCGTGGCCCGCTTCGGCGTACCGCGCATCTGCTGCGGCAGCCGTCACCACCAGGGCCGGGCCGACCAGGAAGAACGGCGCATCCAGCGCCAGCCGCAGGCGGCCATCGATCAGCACGCGCAGCGGCGTGCGGCTTAATGCCAGGGCACGGGTTTCATCATCCAGGCCAAGCTCTGCGCCACGCACGGTCATGCGTGCGTTATCGGCCAGCACGCTGGCGGCACTGGTGAGCACCACACTTGAACGGGCGCGCAGGCGCTGCACCGCAGCACGGGCGGCGGGGCCGGTGATCCATTGGCTTTCGCCGCTGGCCATGGCGGTGCGGCCGTCCAGGCTCATGGCCAGCTTGGCCCTGACGAACGGCAGGCCGTGCTCCATGCGCTTGAGAAAGCCTGGGTTGAGGGCCCGAGCCTCGGCTTCGAGCACGCCGCTGTGGACCTCGATACCCACCGCTGCCAGGCGCCGCAGCCCCTGCCCCGCTACCTGTGGGTTGGGGTCCTGCATCGCCGCCACCACGCGGGCCACGCCGGCCTTGACCAGTGCTTCGGCGCACGGCGGCGTGCGGCCATGGTGGCTGCAGGGTTCGAGAGTGACGTAGGCACAGGCGCCGCGGGCACGCTCACCGGCCTGGCGCAGGGCATGCACCTCGGCATGCGGCTCACCGGCGCGCACGTGCCAGCCCTCGCCCACCACCTCGCCATCGCGCACGATTACACAGCCCACGCGCGGGTTGGGGTGGGTACTGTAGACACCCTTGCGAGCCAGTTCCAGGGCACGGGCCATGTAGTGGGCGTCGAGAATCGCGGTCTGGCTGGGCATGCTCACTCTTTGGCTGGCTCACGGGCCAGGCGGTCGATTTCTTCGCGGAATTCGTCGAGGTCCTGGAAGCGTCGGTACACCGAGGCGAAGCGGATATACGCCACTTCGTCGAGCTTGCGCAGCTCGGCCATCACCAGCTCACCCACCACCAGTGACTTGACCTCGCGCTCGCCGGTGGCGCGCAGGCGGCTCTTGATGTGCGCCAGCGCCGCTTCCAGGCGCTCGACGCTGACCGGGCGTTTTTCCAGTGCCCGTTGCATGCCTGCACGCAACTTGTCTTCGTCGAAGGGCTGGCGCGTGCCGTCTTGTTTGATCAGCCGCGGCAGCACCAGTTCGGCAGTTTCGAAGGTGGTGAAACGTTCGCCGCAGGCGACGCACTCGCGACGGCGGCGCACTTGCTCGCCCTCGGCGACAAGACGAGAGTCGATGACCTTGGTGTCGTTGGCACCGCAAAAGGGACAGTGCATGGTGGCAGGCAACAAAAAAAGGGAGGGCCATGGTAGCGCATCCCACTGGCAAGACAAGCCAAAGGGGTTAACATCCAGGGAAATCTGCCCCTGAAGGATGACCCAATGCACCATCGAGCGCTCGTCGTGCTGTGCTGCGCCGCCTTGCTTGCCGCTTGCGGTAGCGACCGGCCCAAGCCCGAACAGGCCCAGGCGCCCGCGCCAGCAAAATCGGCCAAGAAAACCCAACCCCTTGGCCCGCTGCCCGCCTACCAGCGCGAACTGAGCGGTACCTTGCTGGAAATCCCGGCCGGGGCCGATGTGGAACTGGCCCTGCTGGTCATCGACGAACGCGACCGCCCGCAACGCCTGCTGGCCAGCAGCAACCTGAGCGGCACCGGGCAGGCGCTGCCTTACCAGTTGCGCTTCAACCCCGAGGCTTTTCCGGCCGGTGCCCGGGTAGAGCTGCGTGGCCGTGCCAGCCGCTCTGGCCAGCTGATCATGCACCTGCCGCCGGTACGCATTACCCAGGCACAGACCCAGGCCACCGGCCCGCTGCGCTTCGAAAAGGCACCGTAAGTGGCACCCCTGGCACTGCAACAGGCCCTCAGCGGCCTGATCGGCGAAGCGCGCCTGGTGGCCAGCGAGCTGCCTGAATGCGAACTGAAGCTCTGGCTGATCGACGACCAGAACATGGACCGCGCGTTCAGCAGCGAAGAAACCCGGCGCATCCTCGAAGAGCCACCCTACTGGAGCTTCTGCTGGGCCAGCGGCCTGGCCATGGCCCGTTACCTGGCTGCACACCCGCACTGGGTGGCCGGCAAGCGCGTGCTCGATTTTGGCGCCGGCAGCGGTATCGCCGGCATTGCCGCAGCCCGCGCTGGCGCCTTGGAAGTGGTGGCCTGCGACCTCGACCCGCTGGCCCTCGACGCCTGCCGCGCCAACGCGGCGCTGAACGGGGTGGCGCTGGGTTACAGCAGCGATTTCTTCGCCGAGGACGACCGCTTCGACCTGATCCTGGTCGCCGATGTGCTGTATGACCGCGCCAACCTGCCCCTGCTCGACGCCTTCCTCGGCCGTGGTCGCCAGGCCCTGGTGGCGGACTCACGGGTTCGCGACTTCTGCCACCCGCTGTACCGGCAATTGGGCGTGCTCGACGCACTTACCCTGCCGGACCTGGCCGAGCCCCACGAATTCCGCCGGGTCAGCCTGTACCACGCTAGCCGCGAGCCTTTATAGTGGTGCCATTCACGAGTTTGCGAGAGTCGCGATGAGCCAAGACACGCCGTACATTTTCGACGCCACCGATGCCACCTTCCAGCAACTGGTCATCGAGAACTCTTTCCACAAGCCGGTGCTGGTGGACTTCTGGGCCGAGTGGTGCGCCCCGTGCAAGGCGCTGATGCCCTTGCTGGCGAAGATCGCCGAGGGTTACCAGGGCGAGCTGCTGCTGGCCAAGATCAACTGCGACGTAGAACAGCAGGTGGTCGCCCAGTTCGGCATTCGCAGCCTGCCGACCGTGGTGCTGTTCAAGGACGGCCAGCCGGTTGATGGTTTTGCCGGTGCGCAGCCGGAGTCGGCGATCCGCGCGCTGCTCGAACCGCACGTGCAGATGCCTGCCGCCCCTACCGCTTCGCCACTGGAGCAGGCCAAGGCCCTGTTCGCCGAGAGCCGTTTTGCCGAAGCCGAAGCGCTGCTGCAGGCGCTGCTTGGCGAAGACAACAGCAATGCCGAGGCGCTGATCCTGTACGCCCGTTGCCTGGCCGAACGGGGTGAATTGGGCGAAGCTGAAGTGGTGCTGGACGCGGTCAAGACCGACGAACACAAGGCAGCCCTGGCCGGTGCCAAGGCGCAGTTGACCTTCCTGCGCCAGGCCGCCAGCCTGCCGGAAGTTGCCGACCTCAAGAGCCGCCTGGCGCAGAATCCGCTGGATGATGAAGCCACTTACCAACTGTGCATTCAACAGCTGGCGCGTCAGCAGTATGAGCCAGCGCTGGAAAGCCTGCTCAAGCTGTTCCAGCGCAACCGCGGGTACGAGAATGGTCTGCCGCACAAGACGCTGCTGCAGGTGTTCGAATTACTGGGCGGCGATCACCCCTTGGTCGGTGCGTATCGGCGCAAGCTTTTCGCCGCGATGTATTGAAGCGACAAGACCACTTTTATCGTGGGTCGCTCATGGCGACGAATGTGTCGACATCCATCAGTGGGACAGGGATCACGATGAAAGCCCAATACCAGTAACGCTGTCGTTCATCCGGCTCAATGGCCTGAACCACCGAGAATGTACTGCTGTGGCCTGGGGTGAACGTCCCATCCTGGGCCATGCGACCATCCCCAGCGACCACTTGCCACTCTATCACCTGGGGGTCGACCTCTACCTGAGCGCCCCCGGTGCCGATGTAGTACAACCTTAGCGATACACGCCCGTTGTCGTTGCGCACCCTGAAAAAATGCGTAGGGAACGCGTTGATAATCACGAAGGTGGAGTGAAAAACACGCCCGTAGTAACGGCTTTCCAGCACATCGATGGTCAATAGCTCGCCAAGACTGGCTTTGAGCGCACAGGGTTTCTGCGTCTTGCCATCCTGATCGTATTCAGGTTGAGGATCTGCCGGCGGGCAGTACCAGCAGCCCGAACGATCAGGCTCGTAACGCCCCTCGGAAGATTCGCCAAGCTGCCATGACACACCGGGCAGCGTTTGCGGCGTGAGCGTCACATGGGTCCGGCTGCGCACACCATCCACGACTTTGATCAACGGCTCGGCGTGATACATGTTCTCCGCGTTGACGGCCGCTGGCGGGCTGAAAAACCGGTCCTTGTACCAAGCGGAGGTCACGGGCGCGGACCTGTCAACGCTGAGACTTCTGATCCCGCCTTCCGGATAGAGCAGGCTGGCAAGCCCCATGAAGTGCTGGTTGGGCGGTGCGGACCTGGGGATGATACGGTCATCCACGAGTGCCCGGGCAATATGAACCTCTTCGCCGAGCGCCCAGGCACCGTCCACCGGAATGCGGCCGCCAGGCTCTGCCTGGTAGGTCATATAGAGGTTGCAGGCCATGGTGAAAGTGTCCCATTGGCTCAGTTCAGGCACCATGCGAATGGCAAAATACAGTGGCTTGATCAGCCAGTCACTCCCAGGTTCGATGGACAGCCGGCGCATCCTGATGACCCGACGCTCGTCCGGTAACGCTTCAAATCGCGCGCGAAAACCCTCTGCGGCTTCTTCGTCGCGCTTCAAGGATTCGAGATAACCCAAAGCAAAAGTCGATCCCCTGGCCACCTGGAGCCTGAGGACCTTCTCGGCATCCAGCGTGCCGACAAACGCATCGAAGTGGAACTGCTGATGCAAATAGTAGGGTTCGCCCGCCTCTACGGCAGTGAGCTCGCTGACTTTGCGGATGACTTCGCCAAGATCCCTGCGTAAGGAAGTACGCACGAACCTGGCCAGCCTCCGGCGAATGAGGATGGGCCGTTCATGAGGATAGGGTTGAAACTCGAGCCAAGGCAGGCCGAGCAATCCCGTGCAATGCTCCCAGCTTGTCCCCGGGCTGATGACGCGCTCGAAGTCAAAGGCTTCGGTGTCTTCAGGGCGCGTGTCACCCACGCCTCGATGCCACACCGCATAACTGTAATTGACTGGCATGGAGTAGAAATCAAGCCGTACTTTCCAGCCGAACAAATCGTACTGAGACCGCATTTCATCGCTCATCTGCCGATGCTCCTGAACGGGTGAGGCCTATTCTAAGAACACAAGCAGCAATGCAACTACTGGCAGATTTACCAGGTCCGGGGCGGGTCGAGCTGCGGGCTAACCAAGCCAGGTAAACATGGGGGCATCTGCACCACTCGTCACCTTGACCTGCGCGCAATGGCGCAGACGGACCAACAGCCGTTTGGCCTGCGCCGGGCTTTCGCCCAGTGCTTCAAGACGGTCCAGCAATTGCGGGCCATTGAGTTGCCCCGCCTGGCGCAGCAACGCTTGCGCTGCGGCCCAGATCCGGTCGTCCTGGCGCGGCGCGCCCGTCACTTCGTCAGGCGTTTCTCGGGGCACCGCTGGCACTGCGAGCTGCCCGCCCAACTGCGCCCATTCTGCCGGCTCCAACTCGATGGACAAATCCACCGGCCAATCTCCAATCTTTCCGCGAATTCGCACGATATTTTCCTTGAGCACAGGTCAATGTGGCCATGCTACAGCAACATGAAACCTGCACCACACAGGCTGGCGGCACAGAGAAAAGCTGTTATAACATTACCAAATCATTCCCAGCCTGCTCCTGGAGCCTTCCATGCGTCGTCTGCTGCTCGCCTTGCCCTTCGCCTTGCTGCCCCTTTCCATGGCGCATGCCCACGATGACCATGACCATGATCACGCCCATGGCACCCTCGGTGCCCACGAGCACGGCGTGGCCAAGCTCAATGCCGTGCTGGATGGCAATACCCTGGAGCTGGAGCTGGACAGCCCGGCCATGAACCTGGTCGGCTTTGAACATGCCGCCAGCAGCGATGCCGACAAGGCCAAGGTGGCCGCCGTGCGCCAGCAACTCGAACACCCCTTGCAACTGTTCGGGCTGGCCGCGGCTGCCGGCTGCAAGGACGATGCACAAGCGCTGGAAAGCCCCCT
This sequence comes from Pseudomonas sp. 39004, assembly GCF_028682155.1. Lineage (NCBI taxonomy): Bacteria > Pseudomonadati > Pseudomonadota > Gammaproteobacteria > Pseudomonadales > Pseudomonadaceae > Pseudomonas > Pseudomonas sp. 39004. The sequence goes on along the minus strand of NZ_JANIAG010000003.1, from coordinate 11,973 downwards.
GTTCGGCGACGCGCCGAAAGCCGACGACAATGGCGACGAACAAGAGCACGGCCATCAACACAGCGACATCGGTGCGCATTACCAACTGACCTGCGCGAACCCGGACAAGCTCACCCAGATCGACCTCGCCCCCCTGTTCAAAGCCTTCCCGGCAACCCAGAAGATCAATGTGCAACTGATCGGCCCGACAGGCCAGAAAGGCGTGGAAGCAACGCCTGCCAAGGCTGCGGTTGCGTTCTGAATGAGCCAGCCGCTGATCGAACTGCATGACCTGGTCTTCGCCTGGCCAGGCCAGCCGGCCCTGCTGGATATTCCCGCCTTTCATCTGGCGGCCGGCGAGGCGCTGTTTCTCAAAGGCCCAAGCGGCAGTGGCAAGACCACCCTGCTGGGCCTGCTGGGCGGGGTGAACCTGCCTAACCAGGGCAGCATTCGCCTGCTTGGCCGCGACCTCGGCAGCCTCGGCCAGGGCGCGCGCGATCGCTTCCGGGTCGACCACACCGGTTACATCTTCCAGCAGTTCAACCTGCTGCCGTTTCTTTCGGTGCGCGAAAACGTCGAGCTGCCCTGCCGCTTCTCGCGTAGCCGAGCCACACGGGCGGCCGAGCGCCATGGCAGCGTCGATAACGCTGCCGCCACGCTGCTTGCCCATCTGGGCCTGGGTGACCCGGCCCTGCTCGCCCGTCGCGCCGACAGCCTGTCGATCGGCCAGCAGCAACGGGTTGCCGCCGCACGGGCGCTGATCGGCCAGCCCGAACTGGTGATCGCCGACGAACCGACCTCGGCCCTTGATGCCGACACCCGCGAAGCGTTCATCCGCCTGTTGTTCGACGAGTGCCGCGCGGCCGGCGCCAGCCTGTTGTTCGTCAGCCATGACCAGAGCCTGGCCCCCCTGTTCGACCGGCACCTGTCCCTGGCCGAACTCAACCGCGCCGCCAAGCCCCGGGAGGCCTGATGTACCTGCTTCGTCTTGCCCTGGCCAGCCTGGCCAACCGCCGTTTCACCGCCTTCCTTACCGCGTTCGCCATCGCCTTGTCGGTGTGCCTGTTGCTGGCCGTGGAGCGGGTACGCACCGAGGCCCGCGCCAGCTTCGCCAGCACCATCAGCGGCACCGACCTGATTGTCGGCGCCCGCTCGGGGTCGGTGAACCTGCTGTTGTATTCGGTGTTTCGTATCGGCAACGCCACCAACAACATCCGTTGGGACAGCTACCAGCACTATGCCCAGGACCAACGGGTAAAGTGGGCGATCCCCATTTCGCTCGGCGACTCGCACCGCGGCTATCGCGTGATGGGCACCACCGGCGACTATTTCAGCCATTACCAATATGGCCGCAGGCAGCACCTGGAACTGAGCCAGGGCCGTGCGTTCGCCGACGACCCGTTCGAAGTGGTGCTCGGCGCCGAGGTGGCCGAGGCGTTGCACTACCGGCTCGGCGACAAGCTGGTGCTGGCGCATGGCGTGGCGGCCATCAGCCTGGTCAAACACGACGACAAACCCTTCACCGTGGTCGGTGTACTGAAACGCACCGGCACCCCGGTCGACCGCACCCTGCACATCAGCCTGGGCGGCATGGAGGCCATTCACGTCGACTGGCACAACGGCGTGCCGGCCCGTGGCGCCGGGCGCATCAGCGCCGAACAGGCCCGCAGCATGGACCTGCAACCCGCCGCCATCACCGCGTTCATGCTCGGCCTGAACAGCAAGATCGCCACCTTCAGCCTGCAACGGGAAATCAACGAGTACCGCAACGAACCCTTGCTGGCGATTTTGCCCGGGGTTGCCCTGCAAGAACTGTGGAGCCTGATGGGTACCGCAGAGCAGGCGCTGTTCGTGGTCTCGCTGTTCGTGGTGCTGACCGGGTTGATCGGCATGCTCACGGCCATTCTTACCAGCCTCAACGAACGCCGCCGGGAGATGGCGATCTTGCGTTCGGTAGGTGCCCGCCCCTGGCATATCGCAGGGCTGCTGATACTCGAGGCGCTGTCGCTGGCAGTGGTGGGGATCGTGGCCGGGCTGGGGCTGTTGTACGCTGGCATCGCCGTGGCGCAGGGCTATGTGCAGGCCAATTACGGCTTGTTCCTGCCACTGGCCATGCCCAGTGCTCACGAGTGGACGCTGTTGGCTATCATCCTCGGCGCAGCATTGCTGATGGGCAGCGTGCCGGCCTGGCGTGCCTACCGGCAGTCGCTGGCCGATGGCTTGTCGATTCACCTTTGAGAACCGTCATGACCTCGAACCTCACCGCCTGCTTCGCGGGTTTACCCGCGAAGCGGCCAGTGCACGCCGTGCAGATCGTCCTGCTTGTGCTGCTCACGCTGGCGTTACCTGCCTGGGCCACCGACCCTCGCGAACTCGACTGGCCCGCACTGATCCCGGAAGGCGCACCCGTCATCCCGCCGCAGCTGGCGCCACTGCACGACCTGTCACAACTGAGCGACGCCCTGTCTGCCGAGTCGGCCCCCACCGCCCACCAGCAGGCGCCGAATGCACCGGTGGTGCAAAGCCTGGACGGCCAGCAGATCAAACTGCCCGGCTATATCGTGCCGTTGGAAGTCAGCGAGGAAGGCCGCACCACCGAGTTTCTGCTGGTGCCCTACTACGGCGCCTGCATTCACGTGCCCCCGCCGCCCTCGAACCAGATCGTGCATATTTTCAGCGAGATGGGTGTGCGCATCGAAGACCTCTATCAACCCTACTGGATCGAGGGAAAGCTGCAGGTCAGAGCCTCCAGCAGCGAGCTGGCCGACGCCGGATACCAGATGGAAGCCGAGAAAATATACGCTTATGAGCTGAAGTGAGAACTGTTTCGAATTCGTTACGACGCTTCTTTGAGCTGGATCAAACTTTCTGTTTAGACGACTCCGTACCATTGGACTACTCGATTATTAATGTCCTCTGGGAGCTTCCATGAACAAGTCCTTGCTTGGCGCCTCGCTTGTGGCCCTTGCTCTTGCCGCCCCTGCCGCCCACGCCTACCAGGCGGGCGATATGATTCTGCGCGCCGGCGCCATCACTACCGCGCCGAACGAAAGCAGCGGCGACCTGAAGTTCGATGGCAACAAGGTGTCGGGCACCAAGGCGACCCTGGACAGCGACACCCAGCTGGGCCTGACCTTCGCCTACATGCTCACCGACCACATCGGCCTGGAGTTGCTGGCGGCCACCCCGTTCAAGCACACCGTCGGCGTCAAGGGCCTGGGCGGCGGCCTGGACGGCAAGCTGGCCGACATCAAGCAACTGCCACCGACCCTGTCGCTGCAGTACTACCCGATGGAACCCAACTCCAGGTTCCAGCCGTATGCCGGCGTGGGCATCAACTACACCCTGTTCTTCGATGAAGACCTGAGCAGCGCACGCAAGCAACAGGGCTTCAGCAACCTGAAACTGCAGGATTCGGTGGGCATCGCTGGCCAGTTGGGCATGGACTACATGCTGACCGACAACCTGCTGGTCAACGCCTCGGTCTGGTACGTCGACATCGACACCAAGGCCAGTGTCAACGGCCCGACCGCACTGGGCTACAGCAAGACCAAGGTCGACGTCGACGTTGACCCGTGGGTGTACATGGTCGGCCTTGGCTACAAGTTCTGATCCCGGGCAGGGAGGGCGGCCACGGCCGCACTCCCGGTGCTCGACACTAGCCAGCAGCCCAGCGCTGTGGCACTGATCCCCGCCCCCAACCCGCACACCGCAGCCCATCCCCAACGGGCATAGACCCAGGTCGCCAGTACCGCACCCAGCCCGCTACCCAGCGAATAACAGCACATGTAGGCGCCAATCAGCCGGCTCGCCAGGGCGCTGCGCCCGGCCAGCAACAGGCTCTGGTTGGTGACATGCACCGCCTGCACCGCGAAATCGAGCAATACCACACCCAGCAGAAACGCCAGTAGAGAGTGCTCGACGAACGCCGTCGGCAGCCACGACAGCGTCAGCACGCCCAAGGCCAGACCGGTGGTGCGATCGCCCCGCCCTTGGTCGGCCAGGCGACCGGCCCGGGCAGCGGCCAAGGCCCCCGCCACACCCGCCAGGCCAAACAGCCCGATCTGGGTATGGTTGAGCGCCAGCGGTGACGCACTCAGCGGCAGCACCATGGCGCTCCACAGCACGCTGAAGGCGGCGAAGATCAATAATCCGTACAACCCTCGCTGGCGCAGCAGCGGGTCTTGTCTGAACAAAGCGAACAGCGAGCCGATCAGCACCAGGTAACTGGACCGCTGCGCCGCAGGCCGGGTGCCAGGCATGCCGTTCCAGAGCAGCCCGGCCATCAGCACCAGCACCCCGGCTGCGGCAAAATAGACGACGCGCCAGCCGGCCACGTCGGCGACCACGCCAGACACCAGACGCGCCAACAGAATGCCCAGCACCACCCCGCTGGTGACGGTGCCCACCGCCTGCCCCTGTTGCGCGGGCGTGGCCAGGGTCGCGGCATGCGCCACCATCACCTGCACCATGACCGCCATCAGCCCGACCATGGCCAGCGCCACCAGCAGCACCGCCCAGCCCCATGCCATGCCGACCGCCACCAACGCCAGGGCCGAGACCAGCAATTGGCCGATGATCAGGCGCTTGCGGTCGATGAGGTCGCCTAACGGCACGATCAGCAGCAAGCCCAGCGCATAACCCGCCTGGGTAGCACCCACCACCCAGCCGATGCGCTGCTGCCCTACCCCAAGGTCCAATGCCATCGACTCAAGCAGTGGCTGGGCGACGTATACGGTGGCCACGGCCATGGCACAGGTGAGCGCCAGCAACAGGGTCATTGATCGGGTCAGATGGGGCGGTGAAGTGCTTGAGCGGTGCATGGGGTATCCCTTCCAACTGGTTTCAAATTAAAACCACATGTAGATTTTTAGCAAATGTGGTTTTAATCTGCAACCAGAACAATCGAAGAGTATTGGCTGATGCTTAACGAAACAAACGCACAATGCCCGGTAGCCCGAGCCCTCGAAGTGCTCGGTGACCGCTGGGCGCTGATGATCTTGCGCGATGCCTTCGATGGTTTGCGCCGCTTTAGCGAGTTTCAGAAAAACCTGGGGTTGGCCAAGAACATCTTGGCGTCACGCCTGAAGTTGCTGGTCGAGAGTGGCTTGCTGCAGCTGCAGCCGGCTTCGGATGGGAGTGCCTACAAGGAATACGTGCTGACCGAGAAGGGCCGCTCGGTGTTTGCGCTGGTGATTGCCTTGCGCCAGTGGGGTGAGCGCTTTTTGTTCGAAGCGGGTGAGGCGCGCTCGGCACTGCTGGAGCAGGCCACAGGGCAGGCGATCGCCCCGCTGCAAGTGCGCACTGAGGATGGCCGGGTGTTGCGGCCGGAAGATTGCCAGCGCAGGTTGGTGCGCCACGGATAACTCCGTGGCCACCTTGCCACAGCGTCAGGCGGCTTTCAGGCCTTGCCGAGCAGCCGTGACAAACCTTCGACCAACGGCGTTGCCTGCGGGAAGTCGAAGCGCGCCAGCAAGCGCTGGTTATCCGCCCGTGAGTGGCGGATATCGCCCGAGCGCGCCGCGCCATAACTGATCGCAGGCAGGCTGCCGATCACCTTTTCCAGCGCCGCCAGCAGTTGGTTGAGCGACGTGGCCTGGTTCAGCCCGATATTTACCGCCCCCTCCTCGACCTGCTGCTGCTCCAGCGCCTGGATCATCACTTGTACCAGGTCCCCGACATAGAGGAAATCGCGGGTCTGCTCGCCATCACCGAACACCGTGATCGGCAGCCCTTGGGTGGCACGCTCGCTGAAGATGCTGATCACGCCGGAATACGGCGAGGAAGGGTCCTGGCGCGGGCCGAAAATATTGAAGAAGCGGAAAACCACCGGCTCCAGGCCGTGCTGACGGCGGTAGAAATCCAGGTACTGCTCACTGGCCAGCTTATCCACAGCATAAGGCGTCAGCGGTGCCTTGGGCGTATCTTCGGCTATCGACTCGCCTTCGCCGTTGTTGCCGTACACCGCAGCGCTGGACGCGAACAGTACCCGGCGCACACCGTGCACGCGCATGGCTTCGCAGACATTGAGGGTGCCGATGAAATTGCTCTGGTGCGTCTTCACCGGGTCTTCGACCGAGGCCTGCACCGACGCCACCGCCGCCAGGTGCACCACTGCGCTGCAGCCCGCGGCCGCACGCGTGACCAGGCCGGCATCGGCGACATCGCCTTCGATCAGTTCCAGGCGCGGGTGCGCGATCTGCAGGTTGTCCCGCCTGCCGGTGGACAGGTCGTCGAGAATGCGTACGGCGTAACCCTTGTCCAACAGCGCATCGCACAGGTGAGAGCCTATGAAGCCGGCACCGCCGGTGATCAGGATGGGGGCGTCAGCCATGGCGGTAGAAACGGTCCAGTAGAGGTGGCAGGCCAGCGCGCCAGGCGCGCGGCTTGATACCGAAGGTGTGAAGGATTTTCTTGCAGGCCAGCACCGCGTGCTGTGGCTCTTCGCTGGCATCCGGCCGCGCGGCATGGGCCTGCGGCGTAGGGGCCTGCACCGCCAGCTGACGGTACTGGCCGGCCTCGGCAAGAATCGCCTGCCCCAGCGCCAGCGGCGTGGTCGCCTCGTTGCCAGCGTAGTGGTAGGTGCCCCACAGCGGTGCGCTGCAATCGAGCTGCTTGAGCACCGACAGGATCACCCGGGCCGCATCGTCGACCGGCGTCGGGTTGCCGCGCCGGTCATCGGCCAGCAGCAACTCCTGGGGTTGCTCGGCACGGGTCAGGAAGCGCCCGAGCGTACCGTCGACGCTCTCGTCGAGCAGCCAGCCAAAGCGCAGCAGCACATGTTGCGGGCACGCCGCACGCACGCTCTGCTCGATACGCCAGAGTGCCTGGCCACGCAGGCCCAGCGGCACCGGCTCGTCCTTCTCGCTGTAGGCCGTGGCCCGCGAGCCATCGAAAACCCGGTAGCTCGAAGGCTGCACCAAGGTGATCTGGTGGTGCTGGCACAACTCTGCCAGCCGCTCCACCGCCCGCTCCTGCTGGGCCAGGCGCTGTTCGCTGACCGACTCGGCCTGGAACCAGTCGAAGTAATAGGCCAGGTTGACCAAGGCATTGGGGCGGTGATCGTCGAGCAGCTGAGTGAGGCTGGCCGGGTCCCAGCCGTTTTCCGGCGGGCGCGGTGCCAGGAATGCGATGTCCTCTTCAGCCCCGAGACGAATCAGCGCTTGCCCGAGGGCATTGCCACCACCCAACAGCATTAGGCGCATACGCATAGAGTCAGCAGATCCGGAGAGGTTGATTGAGGGAAAGGGGTCATTTTGCGGTTTCCTGCCCGGGAAGTCCAACACGGGTGGGTGGCTGCCCTGACGCCATCCCCTGCCCTTGCCAAAACCTATTCGATCTCGAACAACCCATTACTCAACGGCCCCACACTCAACCGTTCGCGCACGTCGTCATCGATGCGCGGGTCATCCGGCCGGTACAGCTTGACCTGGCGATAGGCATTGATGCGGTTGATCTCTTCGCCCAGGTACTCCCACACCACGCGGGTGCAGGCCGGGTTGCGCCGGTCGCCGCTGGAGACACCGGTCTTGAGGCCGTTCAGGCGGGTGATGCGGCTCTTGAAACTGGGGATGAGGATGGTCTGGCTCATCTCGTTGAGGGTCAGCGACTCGTAGTCGATCAGGAACATTCGGTCTTGCAACTGAAACGCCGCGCCCAGGTAGCGGCAACGTACCTCGGCGTGCAGGTCGGTGGCGCTGCTGCGCTCCTGACGCTCCTGGCGCTCGAACAGGAAGCGGCCGCGCTCTTCGCGCAAGTGCACCAGCGACAGCAACACCGAGCCCGGTACCGACATGCAGTTGGAGTACTCGAAGTAGTAACCGCAGTAGCGCGACAGGTTGCCGGCGTGCTCGTGCAAGGGCCGGAACAACTCACTGATCGGGTCGCTGGGCTGATCGGCGACGGCCGACACCCGGGCACCGATCAGCCGGGAGAACTGCTCGGGGGGCACGTTCAGTTCGTAATCCTCGACGCCGAAGAAATCGCCGATGCGCTTGAGGTTGAAAGCCGTCGGACGGCTCTGGCCGCTCAGGTACTTGTTGAACTGCGCGCGGTTGATCGACAGCTGCCGGCAAACTTCCGAGATAGAGCGGTAGTGGCTGCAGGCCAGTTTGAGGTTGGTAGCGAAATGCTCGCTCATGCAGGGGCTTCCAGGTGACGCGAATGGCGCAAGTGTAGCATCAGGTCGCATCAACTCAGAACAGAATGCGAAATTGTAACCACTCTTGTCATGGCCAACCATGCGCCCCAACGCATAGCGGCGCGCCTGCCGCCCGCTGTCTTTCCACACGAAGAATAAGAATCGAGGTCATTTCCCAATGCTCGAAGCACTCAACGATTTCCTTTCGGGGAAACTACTCATCGTGCTGATCGTCGGACTCGGCAGCTACTTCACCATCCGTTCGCGGTTCGTGCAGTTCCGTCATTTCGTGCACATGTTCAGTGTGTTCAAGGAATCGCTGCGCGGCCAGGCAGGCCAGCTGAGTTCGTTCCAAGCCCTGATGCTGAGCCTGGCCGGCCGCGTGGGCGCCGGTAACATCGCCGGTGTCGGTATCGCCGTGACCCTGGGCGGCCCGGGTGCCGTGTTCTGGATGTGGGTCACCGCACTGGTGGGCATGTCCAGCAGCTTCTTCGAATGTACCCTGGCCCAGGTGTACAAGCGCGCCGATGGCGATGGCCTGTACCGTGGTGGCCCGGCCTATTACATTCAGCACGGCCTGAAACTGAAAAGCATGGCCGTGGTGTTCTCCATCCTGCTGCTGGTCACCTATGGCTTCGCCTTCATGGGCTTGCAGTCGTACACCGTGACCCACTCGCTGGAAAACGCCTTCGGCTTCGCACCGAGCCACACCGGTATCGCCCTGGCGGTGCTGCTGGCCGTGGTGTTCATCGGTGGCATCAAGCGTATCGCCGCTGTGTCGGACCTGCTGGTACCGATCAAGACCCTGGCCTACATCGGCGTGACCCTGTACGTGATCGGCACCCAGATCGAACACGTGCCTGCCATGCTGGAAACCATCTTCAAGAGCGCCTTCGGCCTTGACCCCGCATTCGCCGGCCTGCTCGGCAGCGCCATCGTCATGGGCGTGAAGCGTGGCGTATTCGCCAACGAAGCGGGCCTGGGCAGTGCACCGAACGTTGCCGCAGTGGCCGCCGTTAAACACCCTGGCGCCCAGGGCGTGGTCCAGGCGTTCAGCGTGTTCCTCGACACCTTCGTGATCTGCACCTGCACCGCGCTGCTGATCCTGCTGTCGGGCTTCTACACCCCGGGCTTCGAAGGTGATGGCATCGTCCTGACCCAGAACTCGCTGGCCGCCGTGGTTGGTGACTGGGGCCGCCTGTTCGTCAGCGTGGCGCTGTCGCTGTTCGTGTTCACCTGCATCCTCTACAACTACTACCTGGGCGAGAACAGCCTGCAGTTCCTCAGCCGCAACCGCGTGGTGCTGCTGGTGTTCCGCGCCTTGGTACTGGCGTTGGTGGTGTGGGGTTCGGTGCAGGACCTGTCGACCGTGTTCGCCTTCGCCGACATCACCATGACCTGCCTGGCCTTCGTCAACCTGGTGGCCCTGGCCCTGCTGTTCAAGGTCGGCCTGCGGGTGATGCGCGACTACGACGACCAGCGCAAAGCGGGCATCAAGCAGCCGGTGTTCGATTCTGCCAAGTTCGCCGACCTGGACCTGGACCGCGACGCCTGGCCTGCCAACCCGCAGGTGGAAACAGCCACTGACAAAGCCGTTGGCCAAGCCCAGCCGCAGCGCTGATACTCTCCCCTGCCCAGCCGCCCCACCTGCGGGCGGCTCTTCTTTCTCCGCTCACCGCTACGGATGTTCTCCATGCGCGCAGTAAAGAATCTTCTCGTCCTGTACACCGGCGGCACCATCGGCATGCTCGAAACCCCTGAAGGCCTGGCGCCAGCGGGCGGCTTCGATGCGCGGATGCGCGAGCACTTCGCGCAAATGGCCGATGCCCCCCAGCTGCAGTGGACATTGCAGGAAATGAACCCGCTGCTCGACAGCGCCAACATGCAGCAGCACAACTGGCTGGCCATGCGCGATGCCATCGTCGAAGCGGTGGACGTTGCCGGCCACGATGGCGTGCTGGTGCTGCATGGCACCGACACCCTGGCCTACAGCGCGGCGGCGTTGTCGTTCCTGCTGCTTGGCTTGCCGGTGCCGGTATTGCTGACCGGCTCGATGCTGCCAGCCGGCGTGCCGGGCAGTGATGCCTGGGACAACCTGTGCGGCGCGCTGCGCCAGTGCGAGCAAGGCCTTGAAGAGGGCGTGCAGCTGTACTTCCACGGCCAGTTGCTGCATGGCTGCCGGGCGTCGAAGCTGCGCAGCGAGGCCTTTGATGCCTTTGCCGCGCTGCCGCGACATCGCGACGGTGAGCGTGCCACTGCCCTGCCTGCCGAGCTTGGCTACAAGCACCCACGTCAGCCGGTCAACCTGGCGCTGATGCCAGTGTTTCCTGGCTTGCAGGCCGGGCATTTGCGGGCGCTGCTCGACAGCGGCGTGCAGGGGCTGTTGCTGGAGTGCTATGGCAGCGGCACGGGGCCATCGGATGACCAAGCCTTGCTTGATGCGCTGCAGGCGGCGCGTCAGCGGGGTGTGATGCTGGTTGCGATCAGCCAGTGCCCGGAAGGGTCGGTGGTGTTCGATACCTACGCAGCGGGCAACCGCCTGCGTGGCGCAGGCCTGGTAAGCGGCGGCGGCATGACCCGTGAAGCGGCGTTGGGCAAGATGTTTGCGCTGCTGGGGGCGGGGCTGGATGCTGCAGCGGCAGAGCAGTGGTTTGCGCTGGATCTGTGCGGCGAGAGGGGTTGCTCCGCGAAGAGCCCCGAACAGTCAGAATAAAGTGGCGGAAGGCAGCGGGAGTCGAACCTGCCCGGGAACGGCTGCCGTCCCCAACCGGGTTTGAAGCCCGGCCGCGCCACCGGGCGCGATTGCCTTCCTTGAACTCAGTGCCTGGCCTGCTGCTGGGCCAGGGCGCTGTCGGCGCGGATGTAACGCTGGTCGGCCACCCTGCGGGTCAGGCCGATGCGGTCGAAATATTCCAGAATCTGCACACTGCGTTTGCGACCGATGCCCAACATATCGCGAAACGCCGCCACCTGCACTATCGGCGCTTCATTCGCCTGGCCAAGCAGCAACGCGGCCATGCGCTGGATCGTCGCCGCCGGGTAGAACAGGTCGCGTACCACCTGGTGCACCAGCCCGAGCCTTGCCAGCTTGCGCAACAGCAGGCGTACATCCGCTTCGGCGCAGCCCGCTTCATTGGCCAAGGCCCTGACCCACGGTGGGTCGAATTGCCCCTCCAGCAAACGTGGCTCCAGCCTCGCCCACAATGCGTTGTCGGCCTCGCTCAACTGCACCTTGTGATCGGGCAGATGCAACCAAGGCCCGCTGCTGGAAACCTGCCCTTCATCGAGCAGTTCATCCAGCAGGCTGACAAACGCCGGGCGCTCCAGCGGCAAGGCCGCAAAGCGTCGCAAGCGGTCGCGGTCCGGGCCGAGCTGGTCGGGCTCCTGCTGGTGAAACAGCGCCAGCTGCGCCAGCAGTTGCTGCTTGAGGGCGCACCACTGGGCATCGGCAAACAACAACTGCCCCTGGCGCGTGGCAATCACCTGCACCTCCGCCGGCAACTGCCAGCTGGCCCGCAGGCGGTTGAACTGCCGCTCCAGCCGCTGCGGGTCAAGCCCTCCGGCAGCGGTGGCAAGCAAGGCCGGTAACGCCTGCTCCAGATCCTCGGTATCACGCAGCACCTGCAACTGGCGCAGCCGGGGCTCGCTGCGACGCTGCCGGCTGGGCGCAAACGGGTCGAGTACCCGCCCGCCCCCTAGCGTGCGCTGGGCGCGCTGATCGCGCAGCACCAGCCGATCGCCATGCACGGCCTGCAGCGGCGCGTTGAGTAGCAACTGGGCAAACATGCGCTGGCCTGCCTGCAGTACTTCGCCTTCGAGCAATGCCACGCGGGCAGTCACATCCTGGAGATCGG
>NZ_JANIAG010000299.1:0-3418 GCF_028682155.1 Pseudomonas sp. 39004 | reverse complement strand
CGCGCGGCAATACCTCAGGAATAACTGGCCCGAAACAAATGTAGGAGCGAGCTTAGCTCGCGATGCGCCGCGCGGGCGGCGCTCGATCTTCGCCCCACCTCCAAACCCGAGACAAGCACCTAGCCGCCCTACTTGCCCAACATTCAGTGGGAGCGGGCTTGCCCCGCGAAGAGGCCAGCAAAGCCACCCTCTACCCCTGGATGTACACCACCTGCGTACGCATGTACTCATACAAACCATGCTTGCCATCCGCCCCGCCGACCCCGGACTTGCGCGCCCCGGCGTGGAAGCCCTGCATGGCCTCGAAATTCTCGCGGTTGATGTAGGTCTCGCCAAAGTCGATCTCGCGGCAGGCCTTCAGCGCAGCATTCAGGTCGCGGGTGTAGAGCGAAGACGTCAGCCCGTATTCGCTATCGTTGGCCAAGGCAATCGCCTCGTCCAGGTCATCGACCACCTGGATGGGCAGCACCGGCCCGAAGATCTCTTTGCGCATGATCTCCATGTCCGACGCACAGCCCGCAAGCACAGTCGGCTGGTAATGGAACCCGGCACCCAGGTCGGCCACCTGCCCGCCGGTCACCAGTTGGGCGCCCTGCCCGACCGCCGTACGCACCATCTGCGCCACCTTGTCGAGCCCGGCCTGGTTGATCAGCGGCCCCATGTCCAGGTCGGCACGGCTCGACGGGTCGCCATAACGGGTGGCCGCCATGGCCTGGCCCACCTTGTCGACGAAGGCGTCGGCCACCTTGCGTTCCACGTACACCCGCTCGGCGCAGTTGCACACTTGGCCAGTATTGATCACCCGCGAAGCGACGATGGCGTTCACCGCCAGGTCCAGGTCGGCGTCCGCCAGCACGATCGCCGGGGCCTTGCCGCCCAGCTCAAGGTTGAGCTTGGTGATGTTCGGCGCCGCAGCAGCCATTATCCGTGCGCCGGTGGCGACGCTACCGGTAAAGCTCACAAGGTCGATGCCGGCATGGCTGGACAGCCCATGGCCGACGCTCGCCCCCTTGCCGCCGACTACGTTGAACACACCCGCCGGCAGGTCGGTCTCGGCCACCAACTTTGCGAACTCATAGCAATTGATCGGCGTTTCCTCACTGGGTTTGATCACGATAGTGTTCCCCGCCAACAACGCCGGGGCCATCTTGCGGGCGATCAAAAAGAACGGGAAGTTCCACGGCAAGATCCCAGCCACCACACCCAAGGGTTTGCGCATCAGGAAGATGTGCTCATTGGCGCGGTCGCTGGTCAGCACCTCGCCTTCCAGGCGTCGCGCCCATTCAGCCATGTAGTCGAGGTAATCGGCCGTGAAGTTGACCTCGACCTGCGCCAGCCCCGGCACCTTGCCGCCTTCCAGGGTGATGATGCGCGCCAGGCGTTCGGCATTGGCGCGTACCTTTGTCGCGATCTGGCGCAGATACCCGGCGCGCTCGATTGCAGGCTTGGCCGCCCAGCCTTTTTGCGCTTGACGCGCTGCGGCAATGGCCCGCTCCACGTGCTCCACCGGCGACTCCGGGACACGCCCCAGCAGCTGTGCGTTGGCCGGGTTGTACACCTCGATCAGTTGCTCGCTGGGCAGGAAGGCATTGTCGATGTAGTTCTGGTAGATCGTTGCGGTCATGGTCATTCACTCCTGTGGGTGGTTGTCGGCCAGTGGCGACTGGGCAGCCGGCTTGGCGCTGAACTGCTGCCAGGTACTGCCCTCGCGCTTGAGGTCATGGGCACGCTTGATGAGGTACTGGTGCACCTGTTCCACCTGCTCGGGCTTGAGGTTGTCGGCAAACGACGGCATGCCATCGGGCACGCGGCCGCCATAGAGGATGCCGAGGAACATCTGGTGTTTTTCCGCGCTGAGCTTGCGCAGGTCAGGCAGTACACCGCCGCTGACGGCATGAATGCCATGGCACTGCGAACAGTTGCCGTCGTACAGGGCAGCACCGGCGGCCACTGCGTTGGCATCAGCGGTCAGGGGTGGCGGTTCGGGCGCGTTGGCGGGCGGTGCCGGCTCACGCAACGTGGCATTACCGCCAAGCTTGTAGGTCAGCACCTGGGAGAAAGGCTGTACCCCGGCACGTAGCGACAGTGCCCCGGCAAACGTCGAGAATGCCCCGCCCCAACCGGCCATGAAGGTGACGTACTGCTCGCCATCGACCGAATAGCTGATCGGTGCCGCCATCACGCCACTGGCGGCCGGTGACTCCCAGAGTTTCTTGCCGGTGTCGGCGGCGTAGGCGATCACCCGGCCATCGGCGCTGCCTTCGAACACCAGGTTGCCGGCGGTGCTCAAGGTGCCGCCGTTGAAGATGGTGATGTAGGGCACTTCCCAGGCCGGCGCCTGTTTAACCGGGTCCCAGGCGATCAGCTTGCCGGACCAGGTCTTGGCCATCTCCAGCAGGCCTTCGGCACCCTCGGGCATCATGCCGGTGCGTAGACCGAGCTGGTATACGCTTTTGAACGGGTTGCGCTTGGGTGCGTCGGGAATGTGCTCGTAGTAGGCCGACATGATATGCGCCGGGATGTACACCAGCCCCGTGTTCGGGTTGTACGACATCGGGTGCCAATCATGAGCGCCCCAGAATGCCGGGGTCACCAGCTTGCGCTTGCCGTCCTTCCAGTAGGCCGCCGCCTCGTCGTCGAGGATGGGCCGCCCGGTCTTCATGTCGATACCCTTGGCCCAGTTCACCGGCACGATGTTCTTGGCCGACAGCAGCTCGCCAGTGGCGCGGTCGAGCACATAGAAAAAGCCATTCTTGGGTGCCTGCATCAGCACCTTGCGTTGCTTGCCGTCGATCGGCAGCTCGGCAAGGATCATGTGCTGGGTGGCGGTGAAGTCCCAGGCATCGCCCGGGGTGGTCTGGTAGTGCCAGGCGTATTCGCCCGTGTCGGCATTGACCGCGACGATCGACGACAGGAACAGGTTGTCGCCTTTGGCCTGGCTGCGCCATTTCGGGTCCCACATCGAGCCATTGCCGACGCCGATGTACAGCAGGTTCAATTCCGGGTCGTAGGCGAACGAGTCCCAGGCCGTGCCGCCACCGCCCCACTCGACGAATGCATCGCCGTGCCAGGTCTTGCTGGCGATTTCCATGGCCTTGTCTTCCGGGGGCAGCTTGGGGTCACCTGGCACGGTGAAGAAGCGCCAGGCCTGCTTGCCGGTTTCGGCGTCATAGGCCGTTACATAGCCGCGCACGCCATACTCCGCCCCACCATTGCCGATGATGACCTTGCCGTTGACCACCCGCGGCGCGCCGGTGATGGTGTAGCTGCGTTTATGGTCGCTGCGGGTGTCCACCGACCAGACCCGCTTGCCGGTCTTGGCATCGATCGCCTCCAGGCGCCCGTCCAGTACGCCGACGTAGACCTTGCCCTGCCACACCGCCACGCCTCGGTTTACCGCATCGCAGCAGGCCTCACC
>NZ_JANIAG010000298.1:0-3505 GCF_028682155.1 Pseudomonas sp. 39004 | reverse complement strand
CGGGCTGAACCAGGTGCTGTCGTACGACATGGGCGGCACCACCGCGAAAATCTGCATGATCGAGCAGCAAGTGCCGAAAACATCGCGCACCTTCGAGGTGGCGCGGACCTGGCGCTTCAAGAAGGGCAGCGGTATGCCCATTTCCATCCCGGTGATCGAGATGGTCGAGATTGGCGCCGGTGGCGGCTCCATTGCCAGTGTGGATGCCATGCGCCAGATTCGCGTCGGCCCGCACAGCGCCGGCTCCGAACCCGGGCCGGCCTGCTACGGGCGTGGCGGCGAGCAGCCGACCGTGACCGATGCCGACCTGCTGCTGGGGCGGCTGGACCCGGAAGCTTTTGCCGGGGGCTCGATCACCCTCCACAGCGACGCCAGCAGCGCTGCGCTGGACAAAGCCCTGTGCGGCCCCTTGCAGGTAGACCAGGCCACCGCTGCCTTTGGCTTGAGCGAAGTGGTCGATGAAAACATGAGCAACGCGGCGCGCATGCACGCTGTGGAGAACGGCAAGGAGCTCAGCGAGTTCACCATGATCGCATTTGGCGGTGCGGCGCCGCTGCATGCCGCCCGGTTGTGCGAAAAGCTTGCGGTGGCAGACCTGCTGATCCCGCCTGGCGCCGGTGTAGGTTCGGCGATCGGCTTTTTACGCGCACCGTTCGGCTTCGAGAGCGTGCGCAGTGCCTACATGCGCCTGAGCAGCTTCGATGCGGTCAAGGCCAAGCAGATCATTGACGAATTGATCGAAGAGGCCAGTAGCTTTGTACGCACCGGGGCCGGCAGCGCCGAGCCTACGCTTGAGTGCATGGCATTCATGCGTTACGTCGGCCAAGGCTGGGAGTTGCCGGTGAACGTCCCGGTGGAGCAATTGGGCGGGGCAGACGGGCAGGCCCTCAAGGCCGGTTACGACCGTGAATACGAAGCCTTCTTTGGCCGCACGATCGATGGGCTGGATATCGAAGTGGTCAGTTGGTCGTTGCGTGCAAGCTCTGCCGTCGCCAAGCCGCAGCAGCGGTCGCTGACCGAAAAGTCAGGGCCGGCGCGCATCAGCGGTAAGCGCCGCTTGTTCGACGCACGCCTGGAGGGTTTCCAGACTGCCGCCGTGGTCGACCGCGAGCACATGCGTGCCGGCGACTGGGTAGCTGGCCCGGCCGTGATCACCGAACGTGAAACTACCACCATCGTTACCGCCAGCCGTGAAGCCATCATGCAGGCTGACGGTTGCCTGCTGCTGCGCGCCGTGAAGGCCTGAGGAGTACACCATGAGCCAACAAACCCTGACCGATGTGCGCATGCAGATCATGTGGAACCGCCTGATCTCGGTGGTCGAAGAGCAGGCCCTGACGCTGATCCGTACAGCCTTCAGCACCAGCGTGCGCGAGTCCGGCGACCTGTCTGCCGGCGTGTTCAACCAGGCCGGCGAAATGATCGCCCAGGCGGTGACGGGCACGCCTGGGCACGTCAACGCCATGGCTGAGGCGGTCGGCCATTTCATTCGTGATATCGGCCGCGATCACCTCTTCGAGGGCGATGTGTACATCACCAACGACCCCTGGAAGGGCACAGGCCATCTGCACGACTTCACCGTGGTATCGCCCAGCTTTCGCGCTGGCAAGCTGGTCGGCTTCTTCGCCTGTACCGCCCACGTGGTGGATGTGGGCGGCCGTGGCTTCGGCCCGGACGCCAATGAGGTATACGAGGAGGGGATTTTCATCCCGATCATGAAGTTTGCCGAGCGGGGTACGGTGAACCGTGACCTGGTGAATCTGATCCGCAACAACGTACGCGAAAGCCGCCAGGTGGTGGGTGACATCTACTCGTTGGCGGCCTGCAATGAAATCGGCCACCGGCGCCTGATGGACATGATGGGCGAGTTCGGCCTGGAAGACCTCGAGCACCTGTCGCAGTTTGTCTTCGAGCGCAGCCACGCGGCGACCCTTGAGCGCATCAATGCCTTGCCCAGGGGGCTGTATCAAAACCTGATGCGGGTGGACGGCTACGACACACCGATCGACATCGCCGTGGCGCTGACCGTCGCCAAAGACCAGATCACCGTGGATTTCGCCGGCACATCCGGGCCGAGCAAAAAAGGCATCAACTGCCCGCTGATCTACTCGACGGCGTATGCCTGCTACGGCATCAAGTGTGCGATCGCTCCGGATATTCCCAACAACCATGCATCGCTGAAGCCGTTCAAAGTGGTGGCGCCCACCGATTGCATCCTCAATGCGCAACGGCCTGCGCCAGTGTCGGTGCGCCATGTGCTCGGGCATTTGGTGCCGGACGCGGTGCTAGGGGCGATCCATCAACTGCTGCCGGGGCAGATTCCTGCCGAAGGGGCTGGGGCACTCTGGAACCTGCACGTCAGTGTGCGCCCGGTACAGCCCGGCGAAGGCTCGGAAGGCGCCGAGGTGCTGCTGTTCAATAGTGGCGGTATGGGCGCGCGCCCAGGCCTTGACGGGCCCAGTGCCACAGCGTTCCCCAGTGGAGTGCAGTCGATGTCGATCGAGGCCACCGAGCAGGTCGGGCCGGTGGTGTTCTGGCGCAAGGAACTGCGCGAAGGTTCTGGTGGTGCTGGCAAGTACCGCGGCGGGCTGGGGCAGGTGGTCGAGATTGCACCCAAGGATGGTTATGAAATCTGGTTCAACGCCATGTTCGACCGTGTCGCCCACCCGGCACGCGGCCGTGAAGGGGGTGAAAACGGCGCGCCCGGCGTGGTGCGGCTGGACGACGGCACACGCCTGGCCACCAAGGGCCGCCAGTATGTCCCGGGCGGTAAACGACTGGTGCTGGAACTGCCCGGTGGTGGTGGCTACGGCCCGGTGGCGGAGCGTTCGCCAGCAGCGCTGGCGCAGGACCTTGCCTTCGAATATGTGCGCGAGGGTAACTGACATGAGCGTCCATCAATCATTTGCCATGCGGGTCGAGCAACTGGGCCTGCAGTTGCCCGAAGTGGTACCGGGCAACAACCCCTTTGTCGCCACCCGCCGCGTCGGCAACTTGCTGTTCGTTTCCGGCCAAGGCTCCAAGCGCGATGGCCAGGCGCTGTTCATCGGCAAGGTCGGCGTGCACATCGACCTGAGCCAAGCCCGCGAAGCGGCCAGGCTGTGCACGCTCAACGTGCTGGCGCATGTGGCCCAGGCAGTGCAGGGCGACCTGGCGCAGGTCAAAGGCTGCGTGCAACTGCGCGGTTACGTCAATGCGGTGGATGACTTCACCGAATCCGGCGCGGTCATCGATGCCGCCTCGCAATTGCTGGTGCAAGTATTGGGCGAGCGTGGCCAGCATACCCGCACGACTATTGGCGTGAGCTCCTTGCCCAGAGGTTTTGCGGTGGAGGTGGACGCGGTATTCGAACTGGCCTGACCGCCACACGCAAGCCCATCTTCAGCCTTGAACAGGGCGCGCAGGCTCCTGCGCGCCCTCACACACCAATAAAAACAAGAGCGTGTAGACCATGAAGATAAAAAGCTTACGTTGGTGGGTAGTGCAGACCCAGCTCCACTGCACG
>NZ_JANIAG010000297.1:0-3608 GCF_028682155.1 Pseudomonas sp. 39004 | reverse complement strand
AAGTTCGAGAACCTGGTTCTGGACAAGACTCCGGTCAGCACCGCTGTCACCGACGAGCCAGGTACTCCGGGCAACGAAGGCGATCTGGTCAAGGTCACCATCACCGCCGATCAGGTCTCGGTTGCCGAGAACGTCAAACCGACCTTCACCGTCCACATCAACGCTGCCCTGGACCACGACCTTGTCGTGACCTTGAGCAACAATGAAGTTGTGACCATCAAGGCTGGCGAAACCAGCGCGCCTTACAGCCACGCTGCACAGGGCGACGACGTCTACAAAGATGCTGGCGAAATCAGCCTGGGCATCAAGTCCGCCGTCGATGTCGATGGCCGTGCCTTCGAAAACCTGCAGTTGGGTGAGGCAGCATCGGTCAAAGTCACCGATACCACTGACGACGTGGTGGCGAAGCTGACTGCAACGCCTTCGGTCACCGAAGGCGGTGCGATCACCTACACCATCAGCCTGACCAACAAAGACGGTTTGCCGATCGATAAACACTCGGCCCTGACCTTCACCCTGAGCGATGGCACGACGGTCATCACCGTGCCGGCCAACAGCACCAGCGGTTTCGTCACCGTTACCGCGCCGGACAACGTCTACACCGGCACCAACGACCCAGTGATCAAGTCGATCGCGTCGGTTGATGGCGCCGATGTCGGCAAGTTCGAGAACCTGGTTCTGGACAAGACTCCGGTCAGCACCGCTGTCACCGACGAGCCGGGTACTCCAGGCAACGAAGGCGATCTGGTTAAAGTCACGATTACTGCGGACCAGGTTTCGGTCGCGGAAAACGTTAAACCGACCTTCACCGTCCACATCAATACCGCCCTAGCTCACGACTTGGTCGTGACCCTGAGCAACAACGCCACCGTCACCATCAAGGCGGGCGAAACCAGTGCGCCGTATAGCCACGACGCGCAAGGCGACGACGTCTACAAGGACGCTGGTGAAATCAGCCTGGGTATCAAGTCGGCAGCAGACATCGATGGCCGCGCCTTCGAGAACCTGCAGTTGGGCGACGCGGCGTCGGTCAAAGTGACTGACACTACTGACGACGTGGTGGCCAAACTGACCGCCACACCTTCGGTCACCGAAGGTGGTGCAATTACTTACACCATCACCCTGACCAACAAAGATGGTCTGCCGATCGATAAACATTCGGCCCTGACCTTCACTCTGAGCGACGGCACCACCGTGATCACCGTGCCAGCCAATGGCACCTCGGGCTTCGTGACTGTCACTGCTCCGGACAACGTTTACACCGGCACCAACGACCCAGTGATCAAGTCGATCGCTTCGGTTGATGGCGCCGATGTTGGCAAGTTCGAGAACCTGGTACTGGACAAAACCCCGGTCAGCACCGCTGTCACCGACGAGCCAGGTACCCCAGGCAACGAAGGCGATCTGATCAAGGTCACCATCACGGCCGATCAGGTTTCGGTCGCCGAGAACATTAAACCGACCTTCACCGTCCACATCAACGCTGCCCTGGACCACGACCTTGTCGTGACCCTGAGCAACAACGAAGTTGTGACCATCAAGGCTGGCGAAACCAGCGCACCGTATAGCCACGATGCGCAAGGCGACGACGTTTACAAAGACGCCGGCGAAATCAGCCTGGGTATCAAGTCCGCCGTCGATGTCGATGGCCGTGTCTTCGAGAACCTGCAACTGGGTGATGCCGCGTCGGTTAAAGTCACCGATACCACCGACGATGTCATCGCCAAGCTGACCGCTACCCCTTCGGTGACCGAAGGTGGTGCGATCACTTACACCGTTACGCTGACCAACAAAGATGGTCTGCCGATCGACAACCACGCGCCGTTGTACTTCACCCTGAGTGACGGCAAAACGGTCATCACCGTACCGGCCAACAGCACCAGCGGTTTCACTACCGTGACTGCACCGGACAACGTCTACGTCGGCACCAACGCACCGGTAGAGCAGAGCCTGCAAGCAGTCAGCGGCGCTGATGCTTGGAAGTTCGAGAACCTGGTTCTGGACAAGACCCCGGTCAGCACTACGGTCACCGACGAGCCGGGTACCCCAGGCAACGAAGGCGACGTGGTCAAAGTCACCATCACTGCTGACCAGGTCTCGGTTGCGGAAAACGTCAAACCGACCTTCACCGTGCACATCAACACTGCCCTGGCGCACGACCTGGTCGTGACCCTGAGCAACAATGCTCAGGTCACCATCAAGGCTGGTGAAACCAGCAGCGAACCTTACACCCACGACGCGCAGGGCGACGACGTCTACAAAGACGCCGGTGAAATCAGCCTGGGTATCAAGTCGGCAGCAGACATCGATGGCCGTGCCTTCGAGAACCTGCAGCTGGGCGAGGCGGCATCGGTCAAAGTCACCGACACCACCGACGATGTCGTCGCCAAGCTGACCGCTACCCCTTCGGTGACCGAAGGTGGCGAGATCACCTACACCGTCACCCTGACCAACAAAGACGGTCTGCCGATCGACAACCATGCACCGTTGTACTTCACCCTGAGTGACGGCAAAACGGTCATCACTGTGCCGGCCAACAGCACCAGCGGTTTCACCACCGTGACTGCGCCTGACAACGTTTACGTTGGGACCAACGCGCCGGTAGAGCAGAGCCTGCAAGCAGTCAGCGGCGCTGATGCTTGGAAGTTCGAAAACCTGGTTCTGGACAAGACGCCGGTCAGCACTACTGTGACCGACGAGCCGGGCACCCCAGGCAACGAAGGCGACGTGGTCAAAGTCACCATCACTGCTGACCAGGTCTCGGTCGCAGAGAACGTGAAGCCGACCTTCACCGTTCACATCAATACCGCCCTGGCGCACGACTTGGTCGTGACCCTGAGCAACAACGCTCAGGTCACCATCAAGGCTGGTGAGACTTCGAGCGAGCCTTACACCCACGATGCGCAGGGCGACGACGTCTATAAGGACGCCGGTGAAATCAGCCTGGGTATCAAATCGGCAGCAGACATCGATGGCCGTGCCTTCGAGAACCTGCAGTTGGGCGAGGCGGCATCGGTCAAAGTCACCGACACCACCGACGATGTCATCGCCAAGCTGACCGCTACCCCTTCGGTCACCGAAGGTGGCGAGATCACCTACACCGTCACCTTGACCAACAAAGACGGTCTGCCGATCGACAACCATGCACCGTTGTACTTCACCCTGAGTGACGGCAAAACGGTCATCACTGTGCCGGCCGACAGCACCAGCGGTTTCACGACCGTGACTGCGTCTGACAACGTTTACGTTGGGACCAACGCGCCGGTAGAGCAGAGCCTGCAAGCAGTCAGCGGCGCTGATGCTTGGAAGTTCGAAAACCTGGTTCTGGACAAGACGCCGGTCAGCACTACTGTGACCGACGAGCCGGGTACCCCAGGCAACGAAGGCGACGTGGTCAAAGTCACCATCACTGCTGACCAGGTCTCGGTCGCAGAGAACGTGAAGCCGACCTTCACCGTTCACATCAACACCGCGTTGGCGCACGACCTGGTCGTGACCCTGAGCAACAACGAAGTTGTGACCATCAAGGCTGGCGAAACAAGCGCGCCGTACAGCCACGATGCGCAAGGCGACGACGTCTACAAGGACGCTGGCGAAATCAGCCTCGG
>NZ_JANIAG010000296.1:0-3660 GCF_028682155.1 Pseudomonas sp. 39004 | reverse complement strand
CAAGCGTGCCGGCGGGTTATTCCGCAAACGAATTATTCGATTGCGGTCATTCCCTGGATTCATGATCTGGCCAGTTTTTAGGGTTTGGACGGGCAACCTCAATCGCCCTCGGCCACCCGCTCGCGAATCCACTGCACGAACGCTCTGATCTTCGGCACCTCGGCCGCATGCTCGGCATGGGCGATGAAGTGCCGGCCGTTGCTCGGCACCGGGTGGTCCCAGGCCACCACGAGCTTGCCTTCGCTCAGCTCTTCGGCCACCAGGTAGCGAGGGATCAGGGCAATGCCGCAACCGGCGATGGCGGCGCGGATGCACAGGTAGAACGTGTCAAAGCGCGGCCCGTGGTAGCTGTTCTGGCTGTGCAGCCCCAGCCCCAGAAACCATTCATGCCAGGCCTCAGGGCGGGACACGCACTGCAGCAGGCGGTGTTCGGTCAGCGCCTCGGCGCTGCTGAAGCGGTGGCTGGCCAAAAGCTCCGGGGCGCACACCGGTAGCACTTCTTCGCTGAACAGCTCGATGCAGGTCGCCCCGGGCCAGGTGCCCTGGCCGAAGAAAAAGGCGATGTCGGCCTTGGCCTGCACCAGGTCGAAGGGTTCCAGTTCGTTGCGAATATCCAGGTGGATACGCGGGTAGCGATCGCCAAAACCCTTGAGCCTGGGCACCAGCCAGCGGGCGCCGAAGGTCGGCTGGGTGGCGATGCGCAGCACTTCGGTCTCGTCGCCATAGCTGAGGATGTAGCGGCTGGAAATGTCGATCTGGGTGAGGATCTTGTTCACCTCGGTCAGGTACAACGCACCGGCCGGGGTCAGGTGCAGGCGCCGGCGAATGCGCTGGAACAACGAGTGCGACAGCATCTCCTCAAGTTGCGCGACCTGTTTGCTGACCGCGCTCTGGGTCAGGTGCAGCTCTTGCGCCGCGCGGGTGAAGCTGAGGTGGCGGGCAGCCGCTTCGAAGCACTGGAGGGCGGTGGTCGAGGGCATCAGGCGTTTGGACATGACAGGCGCGTACCGAGCAAAAAAAGGATGAAGTTCATTCCGAATCGGAATCATGTGCTTCGAAAAGGTCGTTTGTTGACCCAGACCTATAGATTAATACTGACCTGGATCAACGATTACAACCGGTCGTGCGAAGAGGAGGGAAGTAGCCAGTACCGGCATCTTCAGAACAACAAAAAAACCAACATCAGAAATTGATAAGAATTCTGCTCCAATTTTTAGCCGCCCCCGCGCGGCGACCCATTCGAGGGTTCTCCATGGCTTCGCTAGACAACAAGAAACAGCGTTCCTTGCAGCACGGCCTGACGTCCCGTCAGGTGTCCATGATCTCCATCGCCGGCATCATCGGTGCCGGCCTGTTCATCGGCTCCTCCAACGCGATTGCCACCGCCGGCCCGGCCATCCTCATTTCCTATGCCATGACCGGCCTGCTGGTGCTGCTGGTGATGCGCATGCTGGGCGAAATGGCCATCGCCAACCCCAACAGCGGGTCGTTCTCCACCTACGCCTCCGAGGCCATCGGCCCATGGGCAGGCTTCACCATCGGGTGGTTGTACTGGTGGTTCTGGGTACTGATCATCCCGGTCGAGGCCATCGCCGGCGCAGACATCCTGCATACCTACTTCCCCGGTGTGCCATCGTGGCTGTTCGCCTTCCTGATCATGGTCTTGCTGTCGGGTACCAACCTGATCAGCGTGAAGAACTTCGGTGCCTTCGAGTACTGGTTCGCACTGGTCAAGGTGATTGCCATCATTGCCTTCATCGTCGTCTGCAGCCTGGCCGTGTTCGGCTTCTGGCCGCTGGCCGAGGTGTCGGGTGTGAGCCGGCTGTGGGACAACGGCGGCTTCATGCCCAATGGCTTCGGCACCGTGCTGGGCGGCGTGCTGATCACCATCTTCTCGTTCTTCGGCGCCGAGATCGTCACCATTGCCGCTGACGAAACGGCAAACCCGAAAGACAAGATCCGCCGCGCCACCAACCTGGTGGTGTACCGCATCGCCATCTTCTACCTGGCTTCGATCTTCCTGGTGGTGTCGCTGGTGGCCTGGAACGACCCGGCCCTGAAAGCCGTGGGCTCGTTCCAGCGGGTACTGGAAGTACTGAACGTGCCGGGCGCGAAGCTGCTAGTGGACCTGGTGGTGCTGGTAGCGGTGACCAGTTGCATGAACTCCGGCCTCTACACCGCGTCGCGGATGCTCTACTCCCTGGGTGCCCGCGGCCAGGCGCTGAGCATGACCAAGCGTATCTCCGGTGCAGGCGTGCCGACGGTCGCGGTCATCTTCTCGACCCTGGCAGGCTTTGCCGGTTGCCTGGTCAACTATGTGTTCCCTGGCAAGGTGTTCGGGTTCCTGCTGTCCACCACCGGTGCCATCGCCTTGCTGGTGTACCTGGTGATCGCCGTGTCCCAGCTGCGCATGCGGGCACGTGCCGAACGTGAAGGCACACCGCTGGAGCTGAAGATGTGGCTGTTCCCCTGGCTGACCTGGCTGGTGATCGGCACCATTGTCATGGTGTTGGGCTACATGCTGTTCAGCGATGCCTACCGTTACGAGACGCTGATGACGGCGGGGGTGACGCTGTTCATCCTGCTGGTGTCGCTGACCCAGCGGCGCGGCAAGGTGGTTGCGCAGACCGCGTGATCCTTGGGGGCGCTTCGCGCCCCATTCGTACGGTACCGTCAAGTGGTTCAATGACGAGAAAGGTTACGGTTTCATCACCCCAGAGAGCGGTCCGGATCTGTTCGTGCACTTCCGTGCCATTCAGGGCAACGGCTTCAAAAGCCTGAAAGAAGGCCAGAAGGTTACCTTCGTAGCCGTTCAAGGCCAAAAAGGCATGCAGGCTGACGAAGTCCAGCCAGAAGCCTGATAATCCATAAAAAAGAGCCCTTGCGTTGACGCGCAGGGGCTTTTTTTTGCCTGCAGTTCCCTAGAATGAGCCTTTGCCATTTGGAGCTGCTGCGCAATGTCCAAGCCCCCCCTCATGCCTCAGGGTAACTTTCCACCTGCTGGGCTAGGCCGCCGGCTGGCGGCGATGTTCTATGACTTCCTGCTGTGCACTGCCCTGCTGATCGTGACGGCGGGCGCGTACAAGATGATCCAGATGGCGATCATCGGTGAGGCCCGCATGCGTGCGCTGACCGACGCCGGTGCGCTGGATGGCGACCCGCTGTTGTCGACGATCCTGCTGTTCGCGCTGTTCGGTTTCTTTGCCAAGTTCTGGACCCATGGCGGGCAGACGCTGGGCATGCAGGTATGGGGCGTGCGCGTGCAGAACGCCGATGGCAGTGCCATCAGCCTGTGGCAGGCGCTGTTGCGCTTCGTGGTCTCGATCGCTTCCTGGCTGTGTCTGGGCCTGGGGTTTTTCTGGGCGTTGATCGACAAGCGCAAACGCGGCTGGCATGACATCTATTCCGAGACCCAGTTGGTGCGGGTACCCAAGCAGAAGAAATGAAAAAGCCGACCCTGAGGTCGGCTTTTGTGCATCGTTCAGGTCATCAACCTGCTCGGCGTAGTAACCACACCCCTGCCAGTGCACACACCGCGGCCGGTATCACCACCGCCAGCAGCGGCGGGAAGCCGAACACCTGGCTCGAAGGGCCAAGCAAGTCCTGGGCGATGCGGAACACGAAGCCCACCAGCACGCCGGTGAACACCCGCTGGCCCAA
>NZ_JANIAG010000295.1:0-3669 GCF_028682155.1 Pseudomonas sp. 39004 | reverse complement strand
GCTTAGTCGCGATACTCGCACAGGTAAGCAGTGTCCACCGCTACCTTCAGCTGGAACTTGCTGTCAGCGGCAACATTGAATTTGTCGCCCGCGTTGAAGGTTTCCCAGTTGTCGCTACCCGGCAGCTTGACGGTCAGGGCGCCGGAAACCACATGCATGATTTCGCGCTTGGCAGTGCCGAACTCGTATTCGCCTGGTGCCATCACACCCACGGTGGCCGGGCCTTCTTCGCCCGCGAATGCGATCGACTTGACGGTGCCGTTGAAGTACTCGTTGACCTGGAACATGGGCGACTCCTGAAAAGAGGGGGATGAAAAAGCGCTGGCCAGTATGCCCAAGGCCATCCCCGTCGTCATCTGCTTTCAGGTGCCCTTGGCCGGCAGGCTCAAGGGCAGCAGCCGCGCCGTGTTGCGCGCATCTTCCAGGGCCCGGTGCTGCTGCCCGCAGAAGTGCATGCCAGCCAGTTGCAAGGCGCCATTGAGGCCCGTCGGCCGCTGCAGGTGGCGGGCCTTGGCGAAGCGCTGCTTGAGGTTGATGTGCGGCACGCTGCGCAGCAGGCTGTCGAGCCCGTGCTGTTGCCATTCCTGAAGCAGTTGCTGGCGGTCGTAGTCACCCCAGCTGACCCACGCCTGCAACTGCCCGCGGTGGTGCCCCAGCCAGCGCTCGAACCGTGCCCACACCTCGGGGAAGGCCGCCGCGCTGTCGACGCTGGCCTGGCTGATGTGCGTCAGTTCGCGGCAGAACGGCGTCAGCTGCGGCCGTCGCCTGGGCCGCACGAAGCGCTGGAAGTGGTCGACTTCACGGCCTTCGCGGGTCACCAAACTTGCGCCGATTTCTATGATTTCCATCTCTGTGACCGGC
The DNA here is from genome assembly GCF_028682155.1 of Pseudomonas sp. 39004. Taxonomy (NCBI): domain Bacteria; kingdom Pseudomonadati; phylum Pseudomonadota; class Gammaproteobacteria; order Pseudomonadales; family Pseudomonadaceae; genus Pseudomonas; species Pseudomonas sp. 39004. Next base: position 2,808 of record NZ_JANIAG010000295.1, on the reverse strand, counting down.
CATCCACCATCGTCGGTGGTGGCTTCCAGGTCGATCACCAACCAATGGCCCATACCAGGCTCCCTTGCAGATCCTGCTAGAGCGTAGCCAATGTCGGGCCTTACGGCACCCCCTGGCAATTTGCCGCCTGCTTTGGCGTAAAGACCAGCGACCAGCTGTTGTGCCCTGCCCGGAAAACGCCTAGCTTAGGCGCAACCAGGTACGAACCGTGATGAGTGTCCGTCTTGACTTCAGCGCCCGGCCCAAAGGCCTTGTCCACTCTGCTGTTGCTGGCCGGCTTCTGGTTGGCGGTACCAGGCTGGGCTGGCGACGCGATCGAAGTGAAGATCGGTGCCGCGCATTTCCCGCCTTACACCGTTCGCCCCGAACAGGGGGCCGATACGGGTCTGTTGCCACAATTGATCGACGCCCTTAACCGCTCCCAGCAGGGCTACCACTTTGTCTTGGTGCCCACCTCCATTCAGCGGCGCTTTGGTGATTTGCAGCAGGGCCGCACCGACATGGCGGTCTTCGAGAACCCACAGTGGGGCTGGCAGCAGATCGCCCACCAGACAGTGGACATGGGCCTGGAAGATGCCGAAGTGTTCGTCGCCGCCAAGGCCAACGGCCGCGACCCGCATTACTTCGATGAGCTGCGCGGCAAGCGCCTGGCGCTGTTCAACGGTTACCACTATGCGTTCGCCCGCTTCAACGCCGACCCGGACTACCTGCGCAAAGCCTTCAATGCGACGCTGACCTATTCCCACGACAGCAACCTGCTGATGGTGCAGGCCGGCCGCGCCGACATCGCCCTGGTCACCCGCTCTTACCTCAGCGACTTTCTCGACCGTAACCCGGGCAGCCAGGCGCAACTGGTTGCCTCGCAGCGTATTGACCAGGTCTATCACCACTACGCCTTGCTGCGCCCCGGCGCGCCCATCGGCGAGCAATCGTTCGCGGCCTTGATGCGTGCCCTGCGCGAGAACGGTGAGCTGACGCGTATCTTTCAGCCCTACCGGATCACGGTACAGGCACCGCGCGACTAAATTCCTGCGCAGCGACAACGTTTTCAACAGTGTGCCTTCTCTTCATTTTCGTGAGCCAAGACCATGCCGTTCGATGCCGCTTCGCAGCCACTGTCAGCGCCACGCTGGCGCACCCTCAGCGCCGATGAGGGCGAGAGCTGGCTGAGCCTGACCCTTGCCGGTCGCCCGTTGATCCAGCTGCGCCTGGCCCAGGGCGCGGCCCTTGAGGTGCACCTTGAAAGCCTTTGCCCAGAGCGCCCTTACCAGGCGTTGTGGGCTGCCTGCTATTGGCTGCTGGCACGCGATGTCGCCTGCCAGCGCCTGGCCTGGCACTTGCCCGAGGTGCTGCCCGAAGCCCTCGTCAGCGGCCTGTTGTTGCCCAGCGAGCAGGCCGGCGTGTACCTGTGTGAACGTACGTTGTTCTGGCAGTTGCCCCAACCCTGGCTTGGCGAGTCGATCGCCGGGGTGTACCCCCAGCAGATGCAGATCAGCAACGGCAAGCGCCACCCGCGCCGGGCGCCCAAGCCGCGTGGCGAAGTGTACCGACGTTTCGATGCACGCCTGGGCAGCTGGGTATCGCTGCGTACCCTGGAGATCGATCAGGACCTGGAACGCTTCAATCGATGGCAGAACAATCCGCGGGTCGACAAGTTCTGGCAGGAGGGCGGCACCTTGCAGCAGCACCATGAATACCTGGCAAAGCTGCAAGCCGACCCGCATACCCTCACCTTGATCGGCTGTTTCGACGACGAGCCGTTCGCCTACTTCGAAGCGTACTGGGCCAAGGAAGATCGCATTGCGCCGTTCTATGCGGCCGATGATTACGACCGCGGCATCCACATGCTGGTGGGGGAGGAGGCGCACCGTGGGCCGCACAAGGTGGCCAGCTGGTTATCGGCGCTGGTGCACTACCTGTTCCTCGATGACCCGCGCACCCAGCGGGTGGTGGCCGAGCCGCGTGCGGACAACGGCAAGATGATCGGCTACATGCACGACCAGTGCTTCCATTGCGATAAAGAGTTCGATTTCCCGCACAAGCGCGCGGCGCTGATGATTCTTGGGCGGGAGCGGTTTTTCGATCGGTGCACGCTGGTCTGAGAAAGCTGGGGGCAATGCGCCCCCAACACTCAAAAATTCAAACCTGACGGTTAGCCGTCTTGCGGCAATGCACCAAGGCGTCGCGGATCATGAAGTTGACCAAGGTCGGCGACACGCCCAGTTCCTTGGCGATGTCCTTCTGCGGCACGCCGTGCAAACGGTACATCTCGAACGCGTAACGGGTGCGCTGTGGCAGCTCGTTCAATGCTTCGGCAATGTCATCGAGGGCGGCAAGGTTGATGTGCGTGGCTTCGGGCGAGGCGTTCTGGATGACCACGTTCAGGCCTTCCTCTTCGCTGCCGGAGTACTTCAGTTCCATCGCCTGTTTGCGGTAGTGGTCGATGGCCAGGTTGCGCACGATCTGGAACAGGTAGCTCAGCTGCGCCTTGAACGACGAGGTGATCTGCGGGGCGGCACTGAGCCGGAAGAATGCATCCTGCACCACGTCTTCCGCGCGTGAGCGGCAGCCGGTAATGCGCGCAGCAATCTTGACCAGAATGCTGCGATTGTCGACGAAGGCCTGGAGTAATGGTGAATCGCACTTACTTGTGGATAGTTGTTCCGCCATGGAAATCACCTTGTCACAGAGAGGGGGGGAGGCACCCAACGTTGGGAAGCTTCCTGAGACGTGCGACAAGCTATTCAGAATGATAATGATTGTCAAATACGAAACGTAATTAGTATCTATATCTTTCAGGAATAACTG
>NZ_JANIAG010000294.1:0-3670 GCF_028682155.1 Pseudomonas sp. 39004 | reverse complement strand
GCGATGCGCCGCGCGGGCGGCGCTCGATCTCACAGGCGCTGAAAATGCCGTGGCAAACACAGGTTCGCCTTTACCCCATCTCCCAACCAGAAAATCGCTGCCAAGCCCCATTCCATAAACGCGCCCTTTTTTACATAAGGGGGGTTACCGATTCCGATTCTCATTCGACTTGTAAGTAGAGGCGCCTCAGACGCCATAAAAAACTGCCGCAGGGCGAAAGGAATACCATGCTCCCCACAGACACTCGCACCCCCGTCATCCTCATCAACGCCGCCAAAACCGCACTGGCCCGCTCAGTCCATCGCGCACTGTTCAGCATCACCCTGGCGACCCCGCTGGCCGCGGTGATGATTGCCCAGCCCGCCGTCGCCCAGGCCCGCGCCGATGCCGCGTTCGACATCCCGGCCGGCCCGCTGGGCTCGGCGCTTACCCAGTTCGCGGCAGCGGCAGGGGTGACGGTCTCGTTCGAGCCGTCCTACGTCCAATCGCTGAGCTCGCCCGGCCTGCATGGCCGCTACAGTGCCGAGGCCGGCCTGCGCCAACTGCTCGTGGGCAGCAAATTGCAGGTGCTGCGCCAGGCCAATGGCAGCTACTCGCTGCTGCCCATGGTCGGCGATGCCTCGACGCTGCAACTGGACAGCACCAGCATTACCGGCGCCGCCGTGGAATCGGCCTATGGCCCGGTAAACGGCTATGTCGCCACCCGCAGTGCGACAGGCACCAAGACCGATACACCGATCCTGGAAATACCCCAGGCCATCAACGTGATCACCGCCGACCAAGTGCAGGCCCAGGGCGCGCGCAACCTGACCCAGGCACTGCGCTACACGCCGGGGCTGGCCACGGGCGGCTTCACCGACCGCAACACCATTGCCGACGAAATCACCAGCCGTGGCTTTGCCCCGACCCCGCTGTACCTGGACGGCGCATACGTGCCGTATGCCGGCAGCCTGGGCGGTGCACCGCAGATCGACCCCTACACCCTGGAGCGCATCGAGGTGCTCAAAGGCCCTTCGTCGGTGCTCTATGGGCAAAACCAGCCGGGCGGGCTGATCAACATGGTTTCCAAGCGCCCGACCCGCGAGCAGCGTAGCCAGGTCAAGCTGGGCGCCGGCAGCTACAACCGCGCCAACGGTGCTTTCGACACCAGCGGCCCCTTGGATGAGCAGGGCGAGTTTACCTATCGCCTGGTCGGTGTTGCCAACAAGGGCAACGAACAGGTGGCCCACGCCCATAGCGAACGCCTGCTGCTGGCACCCAGCCTGACCTGGTCGCCGAACGAGGACACCTCCTTTACCGTGCTGGCGCAGGTGCAGCGTGACGACGGCGCTGCCGACTACCAGTCGCTGCCGATGATCGGCTCGCTCAAGCGTGGCCCGACGGGCCAGCACATCGACCGCGACTTCTTCTCGGGCGACTCGCACTACAACGATTACAAGCGCAACCAGTACATCTTCGGCTATGACTTCACTCACCGCTTCAGCGATGACCTGGCCGTGCGTTCGACGGCGCGTTACACCGATGTGCGGGATCGCTACAAAGGGTTCTACCTGCGCAGCTTCGTCTCGGACGGCGACAGCGTCGATTACACCCGGGCCAACCGGGTCAAGCTCGACTGGCGCCAGCACAATATCGCCTACACCCTCGATAACAACCTGGAATACAAGTTCAACACCGGCGCGCTGCAGCACACCACGCTCGCAGGTGTGGACTACCGCCACTTCTCGCGCAAATACGATGGCTACAACGCCTACAACGTGTTGCCGGTCGACCTGTATGGCAAGAACAACTACGACACCAGCAGCGTGACCCCGGTGCTGGACACCCAATGGGACAACACGGTTCGCCAGACCGGTGTGTACGTGCAGGACCAGATCAAGCTGGACCAGTGGATCCTGACCGTGGGCGGCCGCCAGGACTGGGCCGAAATCGACAACAAGGACCTGCTGGCCAAGAGCATCGCCTCGCAGCGTGACAACAAGTTCACCGGCCGTATCGGCCTGACCTACGTCACCGAGTTTGGTCTGGCGCCTTACGTCAGCTATTCGCAGTCGTTCTTGCCGACGCTGGGCACGGACTCCGCTGGCAAGTCGTTTGAACCGACCGAGGGTGAACAGTACGAAGTGGGGGTGAAGTACCAGCCGGCCGAGGGCACATTGCTGACCGCCTCGGTGTTCCAGGTCACGCAGAAGAACGTGTTGACCCAGGACGACGACAACCCCCAGTACCAGGCGCAGGATGGCGAGGTGCGTTCGCGCGGCGTTGAACTGGAGCTCAAGTCCACCCTCGACAATATCGATGTGCTGGCCGCTGCAACCTACATCGACTCGTTCTATACCAAGAGCAACTATGGCGACCAGGGTAACCGCAGCGAATCGCAAGCGCCGGTTTCGGCCTCGCTGTGGGTGGATTACCACTTCACCCAGGCCATGCTCAATGGCCTGACATTCGGCGCAGGCGCCCGCTACACCGGCCGCAAACCGGGTGATTCGTCCAACTCGTTCGACGTACCGGCGTATGCGGTGTACGACGCCACCGTCAGCTACGACATGGGCAAACTCGACCCAAGCCTGCGCGGCCTGCAGGCCAGCGTGAACGTGCAGAACATCTTCGACCGCGAGTACGTGTCGGACTGCAACTATGCGTTCGGTTGCTACTACGGCCAGGAGCGCGTGGCCTCGGTGGAGATGACCTACGATTGGTGACCAGGCGCGATTTCAGGAGAGGAATTTGACAAAGATGAGCTCTGGATCACCGTCATCCAGGTTGTCGATCTGCCCACTCCTGATGAAGCCGAGTTGAGCCAGCACACCCTGCATCGGCGCATTTGAAGCATTGGTCGACGTGAACAGCTTGCCACCCCGGCACTGCGACTCCAGTGTGCGCATGATGGCCGCCGCGATACCGCGGCGGCGTGCCGATTCCTTCACCACGACCAGCGCAATGAACGGTTGATCGAAGAAGGTATCGTTGAGCACGCCATACCCTGTCAGCTGCGACGTATCGTGCGCGTCTGCGGCCACCCAGCATTGGCCGCAGGTGACTGCGTGTGCAATGAATGTTTGCCGTTGCCGATCACCCCGAGCGATCGCGTCCAGCGCAAAAAGCGCCTCGACGTCCTCGGGCTGGGCGAGTCGTATGGTTGATCGCAAGTCCATTTTTGTTCACCTCTACGCGTGCGTGCGCGATGTAAAAACTGCAGGTTCTTATGAATCAAATACGATGCATATAAGGCAGTTTTCAGAAAAATGCACCGTATACGATGCAGGGCGCATCGTCGGCAGCCTCGATGAGGGTAGGGCGCCCGTGCTATCAACAAACCCCAGCACGGGCGCCACGTTATACTTGGCGCCTTTTGCCCGTGGCCGGAGAGCCCTATGCGCCAGGTTTTGCTTATCGTCGATGTTCAATCCACCTTCAGCCCGCCCGAATGGTTGGTAGACGGTTTGCGGCGGTTGTCGGCGAACATCCCGACCGTCGCCTCGGTCGAGCTGCACGATGAGCAGGTCACGCCGTTCCAGCGCCAGCTTGGCTGGCACCCGGCGGCCGAGGACGAGAGCCTGATCGAGGCGGACCAGGTGTTCGTCAAGCATGGCTACGGGCAGACCGTCGAAACCCTCGAGTACATCAAGCAGCTGGGCGTGGAGCGGGTACTGGTAGATCGGAAGAG
>NZ_JANIAG010000293.1:0-3649 GCF_028682155.1 Pseudomonas sp. 39004 | reverse complement strand
CTCCAGCTCGATGCCCTTGGAGGTGGTGTCCTGTTCGGCGCTGTAGACGTTGTCGTGTTGCCAGATGGCCAGGTTGTCCTGCTCCAGCTTGAACACCGCGAGGCTGGAGTTGAGCTTGCCATCCAGGTGAGTGCCCTTGATGCCGATCTCGTAGCCTACGCCTTCCATGGGGTCGAGCGGTTTGTTGCTCTCGTCGGTGACCCACGACCCTTGCGGGTTGAAGATCTTGGTGTAGCTGGCGTACAGCGACCAGGTGTCGTCCAGGTCGTAGACCACGCCAGCATAGGGGATGAAGACGCCGTTTTCCTCACGATTCACTTCGGTTTCCTCACCGCCATAAGGCCGGTCCGAGGTGTCGCGTTTCCAGTTGATCAGGCGGCTGCCGAGGATCAGGCTGAGGTCGTCGGTGACGCTGAAACGCGAGGTCAGGTACGCCGCATACTGGTCTTCGTCGATCGACGACTTGCCACTTTCGACGAAGGCCGGCTTGGCCGACTTGCCATCCCAGTTGAACAGGTTGTCGATGGCCCCTGCGGGGGAGCCGGCGTAGTCATAGCGCCAGCCGCCCCAGCTCGGGGTGTTTTCCCGGTACTGGGACAGGGTCATGCCGGTGATCAGTTCGTGCTCGCGGCCGAACAGGCTGAACGGCCCGGTAGCGTACAGGTCGAGGTTGTCCTGGCGCGGCGTGCCCGAGAAGCGCACCGGCAACTGCGACAGGCCGCTGCCATCCGGGTTCAGCTCACCCATGGCAAAGTTGAACAGTTCGTCGAACTTGTTCTCGGCATGGGTGAGCTCGATCTTGCCGCTCCAACCGTTGCCCAGTTGCTGTTCGATGGAGGTGAAGAAGCTGGTCTGCTCGTGGTCGTTGTAGGACCAGTCCGGCGCGGCGTTGAGCGAACGTTTGAGGTTGGTGCGCTCACCGGTCGAGAAGCGTGTGGGCAGGCCGGAGCGCAGGGGCGAGTCGATGTCGCTGCGCAGGTAGCTGAAGCCCACCGTCAGCAAGGTGTCTTCGCTGAGGTCGAATTCGGTAATGCCATACATCAGCTGCGACTGCTGGTTGTAGCGGTCGATCCAGGCTTTTTCGGTTTTGTAGTCGGCGACGAAGCGCCCGCGAATGTTGCCGGTTTCGGTCAGCGGCCCGGACACGTCGAAACCTGTGCCGTAGCGGTCCCAGTTACCGGCCTCGCCGGTGATGCTGGCCTGGGCCTCGGCAGTCGGGCGTTTACGGATGAGGTTGATCGTCGCCGAAGGGTTGCCCATGCCGCTGATCAGGCCGGTGGCGCCGCGCACGATTTCGACACGGTCGAACATCGCCATGCTTTGCGAGTAGTTGTCCAGGCGGGTGCTGGTCGGAACGCCGTCGACCTCGTAGTTCTGAATGGCAAAGCCGCGCGACCAGTACGAGTCGCTTTCCGAGCCAAGGCCATCGCGCACCACGGTGATGCCTGGGGTGGCTTCCAGTGCGTCGGTGAGGTTGGTCAGGCGTTGGTCGTCCAGGCGCTGGCGGGTCATCACCGTGAGCGATTGTGGCGTCTCGCGTGGGGTGAGGTTGAGGCGCGTCGAGCTGCTCGACGAGTAGGTGGTGTAGAGCCCGGTGCCTTCTGTGGTCGAGCCTGGCGCCTTGCCAGAAATGGACACCGCGCTCAGCTCCAGGGCGCCTGTGCTGGCACTGGCTTGCAGCGAGTAGCTGCCGTTGGCGCCGCGGCTGGCCTCAAGCCCTGTGCCGGCGAGCAGTATCACCAGGCCCTGGTCGATGTCGAAGCGGCCAGCAAGCCCGGAAGTGCTGCGGCCCTCGGTTAATGCGGTGGGGTAGGACAGCAGAATGTGCGCACTCTGGCCGAAGCGGGCCAATGCCGGTGCCAGGGGGCCTGCGGGGATGTCGAAGTCTGCCTGCGCCTGTGCGGCGGCCGTGGCCCAGGCGGGCATCAGCAGCAGCGGGGCGCTTGCGCCCATGCAAGCGATGCCCTGGACCACGGCGCCGGCGAGTTTCTGCGAGACTGAGCGTTGCCAGCCCTGGCGTTTGCGTGCGGTGCGATTCACAAGTGTTCCCCCATTGATTTGAAGTGCTGAGGGTTAAGTCTCGTGAGACGCGAAATCGGACCACCCCTGCGCAATTTTTTTTGCGTCAGGCCATGCGCGGCTTGAATGTCACCCAGTAGCGGGTGAAATGCTGCACCTCCAACTGCAAGGTATCCGCCACGGCAGCAATGATCTTGTCGGTGTTTTCCAGCGGGAACGTGCCGGATACACGCAGGCCGGCCAAGGCCGGGTCGCAGGCCAGGTGCCCGCGGCGATAGCGGCCCAGGTCTTCGATAAACGCAGCCAGGGACTGGCCTTGAGCAACCAGCATGCCGTGGCTCCAGGCGGGGGCGACAGCGGCCACGGCCTGCCGCGCCAGCAAGCCCTGCTGGTTGAAACTGGCCTGTTCACCGGCGCCCAGCAGGATGGGCGGGTGGGCATGCAGGGCAGGTTGCAGCGCCACGCTGCCCTGATACACGGTGGCCTGGGTGTGTTGGGCGTGCAGCCGCACATTGAACTGCGCCAGCGTCGACTCAAGGCGGCCGTGCTCGGTGTCCACCCACAGCGGGCGGCTATCGGCGAGGGCGGGGCGGGTGATCAGCATCTCGCCGCGCAGCAGCCTCAGGCGGCGTGCCTGCTGGTCGAATGCCACATTGAGGGCGCTGTCGGTGTTCAGCTGTACCTGGGTGCCATCGGCCAGGGTCAGGCGCCGCTGCTCGCCGATGCGGCTGTGGTAATCGGCGCGCCAGTCTTGTACCAGCGCGGCGTCCTTCAGGTACCAGGCCCCTGCGCCTGCGGCCATCAGCAGCGACAGCTGCTTGAGCGCAGTGCGCCGCGACTGCTGCGGCCGCAGCGCCGCATGGGCCAAGGGGCGCTGGCCTGGGCTGCGCATTTCGCGCAGGCGTTGGGCAAACACTTGGGTCCGTTGCCAGGCATGTTCATGCAGCGGGTGCGCCTGGCGCCAGCTCATGCAGGCGGCCAGGGTGGCGGCACTGACGGCCGGCTCTTGCAGTTCGAGGTGCCAGTGCATGGCCTGCTCAGCCACCTCGCCCGGGATCGACGTTGCGCCCTGGCCGTTCATGGCAGGTCCAGGCTGTGGTCGAGCATGATGCACAGTGCACCTGCCTTGATGATGTAGCGCTTGACCGTGGTGATCGACACAGCCAGCCGTTGCGCGATTTCGGCGTGCCCCAGGCCATCCACCTGCGACAACAGGAACGCCTCGCGCACCGGGCGCTCCAGGCCATCGAGGGCCGCGTCGAGGGCGATCAGGGTTTCCAGCAGGATCGCCTGGGTCTCCAGGCTTGGCACCACCGGCTCAGGCAGCGTCGCCAGCGCCTCAAGGTAGGCGCGTTCGAGCTTTTGCCGCCGGTAGTGGTTGCACAACACGCTCTGCGCCACCTTGGCCAGAAAGGTACGCGGCGCATGCAGTTGCGGCACCTGCTCCTTGTTCAACAGCCGGATGAAGGTGTCTTGGGCCAGGTCCGCTGCGCTTTGCGAGCAATTCAGGCGCTGCCTGAGCCAGCGCGTCAACCAGCTGTGCTGCTGGCGGTAGAGCAGCGCGACATCGCACAAAAGGGGATCAGGGGAAGGGAGCATGGTGTGCGGCCGCCAGGTGAGTCATTGCTGC
>NZ_JANIAG010000292.1:0-3699 GCF_028682155.1 Pseudomonas sp. 39004 | reverse complement strand
GTCGGGTCGCCACCGCTGATCAACGAGTTGATCGAGGTATTGGACCAGTTCACCCCTTCCAGCTTGATCGTCACATCGGCGTTGGCCAGGCCACCGGCGGCGTTGAGCTTGCCTTCGCTGCTGACCTGCAGCGTCGAGGAGCCGTCCACCGTGGTGATCTTCAGGTAGTTGTCGATGGTGCTGCCCTTCTCGAACTGAAGCAGATCCTTCAGGTCGATACGGTCGCCTTCGGCCACCTTGAAGTCCTTGATCACGTCATTGCCGAGGTCGCCCGACTTCCACACGAAGGTGTCGGCACCACTACCGCCGATGAGGATATCGTCGCCCTGGCCACCGATCAGGATGTCCTTGCCGGTACCGCCCAGGAGGATGTCGTTACCTCTGCCACCATCGAGGGTGTCATCGCCACCTTGGCCGAAGAGGATGTCGTTGCCATTGCCGCCCGACAGGAAGTCCTTGCCGTCGTTGGCGCCGGAGATATCGAACTCGGTGTAGTGCTCGGTGATGTACTGGTGAACGTTATTGGTGGTGATGGCACTGGCCTCGACACCGCTCTTCTGCGCCACGTACTCCTGCAGGGCCTGGTAGCCCTCGCTGACGACACCGTTGAGGGTGATCAGGTCACCGAAGATGATGTCGTTGCCGTTGCCGCCATCGACGTTGTCGGCGCCTGGCAGGGTCGCCTCGGAGTGCCCAAGGATCGCGCTGGCCAGTTTGGACGGGTCGATGTTGGCCTGTGGCTTGCCGGCGCTGTCATAGGCCGTCAGGTCGGACAGGCTGACATCGTTGTTCAAGCCGATGGCCTGCACCTTGCTCACGCCGTTGGTGCCGCCCAGCAAGGCGAAGCTGGCAGAGGTGTTGGACGCCGAGTCCCTGTAGTTCCAGTATTCGGCATACCCCGTACCACCCAGGCTGGAGAACTCGTAGGTACCATCACCCTGCGCGTGGATCGTGCCGATGTTGGTGGTGTAGTCGAGCCTGCCATTGGTCTTGTAGGTGGCAACCGTGACATAGCCATCTTTGCTGATATTGACCTTGTGGGTGCTGTCGGCCCACTCACTGAAGGTTTCGCCTACCTTGTAGTTGTTGACGTTGACCACGTCATCCAGGTACTTGCCGCCGGTCCACAGGCGGTAGTTGGTGGTTTCATTGGTCTGGTAATAGGTCGGCTTACCGTCGGTGATGAAGTAGGTCAGGTTGTCCGCGTCGGTATTACCGGTCGCCATGGTGCTCTTGAAGAAGTTGGTCGTGGTCTTGAACACGTCTTCGTAGTTGGTACCGCCACCATCACGCGAGCCCCCTACCATCGAGTTCAGTACCGCTTGCAGCTTGTTCAATGCTTCTGGGTCGGCAAGGTTGACCGCCACGTTCTTGTTGACCTGGGTGTCGAAGTCGGCCAGGAAGATGTTCACCGTACCGGAGGTATCGGTGCCCAGGCTGGCTTTGAGGGTTTTGAACACCGATGCCAACTGCGCCCTGGCCGCGGCGACCGAGTCATCGCTCATGCTGCCCGAGCTGTCGACCATGAAGGCAATGTTGTAGTTCTTGCCCGCCACCACGTTCAGGCCAGCGACGTCGGCGACGATGATGTCGTTGCCTTCGCTGCCATTGAGGGTGTCATCACCCGAGGTGCCCACCGTGGCCTTGTAGTTGGCGCCATAGACAGTCACCGGGATCTTGCCGGTGATGCTGTCCGAGCCGCCGAGGCTTTCGGTGGCGGTCGACGTGACGGTAATGTCGAACGAGCCCTTGTAGTAGGCCGGCGGGGTCAGTGTCAGGCCGCTGAGTTTCCAGCCTGTCACGTCCACCGGCGTGCCGCCGACAGTGACGGTGTGGCCCGCACCATCACTCAACAGCGTCCCTTTCGGAATGCCGCTGAGGGTCACGCTCAAGGTCTCGGAGCCATCGGTGTCGGTCAGGTTGGTGGTGATGCCGACCAGTTTGACCGAGCCGCCTTCCGGCCCTTCGTTGAGCTTGTAGCCGTCGTAGTAACTTTGGCCATTGACGGTGTGCAGATCGGACACGCCCAGGCCAGCGTTGGCCATCTCGGTCACGTTCTGATACATCGGGATGTTGCTGCTGCTCAGGTCGGTGACAGCACCCGAGCCCACCTGGATGTTCAGGTCATAGCTACCCGGGCCAGACTGGTTGGCGTGGTACACCTCGATCGGGTAGTAGCCGCTGGACGTTGCGGTGAAGGTGCCGGAGATCTGGCCACCTGCGCCCCAGAGCGCGGTAACCACGGTCTTGCCACCAATGGTGACCACCATGCTGTCATCGGCGACGCCGCTGAAGCTGTAGGTTTTGCCGGCCTCCAGGAAGATCAGCCCCGAGGTTTTCGAACCGCTGCCAGCGGTGACGCTACCATCGGACTGCACGTTGGTGGTAGTGGCGCTGGAGTTGGATTTGCCGGAGTTGGCGAAGACCGCTTTCAGCGCATCGCCAGTGATGCCGTTGCCGTCGGTGCCCAAGCCTTTCAAGGTGGTCCAGACTTCCTTGGTCAGGCCTTTGGACTCGACATCGCTGCTGCCGAAGCTCAGGGTCGGTTTGTCGGCCACCGGGCTGATGTCGACCTTCATGGTCACTTCGCTGCCCAGGTTGGTGCCGTCGTTCGGCTTGTACTTGAACTGCGCGTAGTCAGCCTGTTTGTTGCCGACGCCCGAGCCGCCGTAGCCATCGGTGCCCGACTGGTTCAGCGTCGGGACGAACTTGAGGTACTTGCTGCCGATATCGGTCTGGCTGACCACCTGGCCTACGGTCACATCGACCCACGCGGTGCCGTTGAAGAACTTCAGGCTACCGTCGGCCGGCAGCGAGGTGATGGTCACGAACAGGCCGGTGTTGCCATCGGCATCGGTGACCTTGAAGTCGTTCCAGGCGAACAGGTAGTCGGTGTCTTCCACGCCATTGACCGCACCGCCAGTGGACACTGGCAGGTGGTCGTTGTCGAGGATGTTGGTGGTAACGCTGGCCTTGCTGCCATCAACCTGCAGGTTCTCGAAGTTGCCACCGGTAGCGGTTTCGATCTTGACGGTGAAGTTTTCGGTACCTTCAACCAGCTTGTCGTCGAGGGTCTTGATATCGAACGTGGCGCTGCTGCTGTTGGCCGGGATCTTCACGGTGGTGACTGCGGTGTAATCCTGGCCGTTGGCAGTGCCGCTGTAGGTCAGGGTAACGGTGACTTCTGCCTTGGACGGGTTGCTCAGGGTCAGCGTGTAGCGGCCGGTTTCGCCTTCGGTCAACGAGGTGGTGCCGGTGATGCCGATGGTGGTCACATCGCCCTGGTTGCCAGTGCCTGGTGTACCAACACCTGGCTCGTCGTTGACCACGGTGGTAGCCGTGGTCTTGTCCAGCGTCAGCGCCTCGAACTTGCTGGCACCGGCGCCGCCTACCGATTGCAGAGACAGGCCGACAGAGGTCTGGCCGATGTAGGCGTCGTCTGGTGCAGCCACAGTAACGAAGCCCGTAGCACTGTTGGCCGGCACGTTGACGATGGTTTTGCCGTCGCTCAGGGTGAAGGTCAGCGCGCCGTGGTTGTTGATCGGCAGGCCGTCCTTGCTGGTCAGGGTCACGGTGTAGGTGATCACGCCGCCTTCGGTAACCGAAGGGGTAGCAGTCAGCTTGGCGATGACTTCGTTCTGAGTGTCCTTGATGTCCACCGAGGCCGAAGGCTTGCTCACGACCAGGTTCTCGAACTGA
>NZ_JANIAG010000291.1:0-3705 GCF_028682155.1 Pseudomonas sp. 39004 | reverse complement strand
ACAAGCACTTGCAACCCCACACCCTTCCAAAACACCCCGCCAACACCCTTAAAATTTTCGAAATTGTTCATTTCGTTCTCATTCAATCAGTTTTTTCTATAACCCACGACTGGATACTGCCTTTCCATTGCGCTAATATTTTCGGAAACGAACATCAATGTTCATATTCGATGTGAACAGCCCCAGGAGGCCTTGCCCGTGTCCCAGCCCGTTTCGTCCCAGCCCCCACTCGCCGACTGCTATGACCTCGCCGTGATCGGCGGTGGCATCAATGGCGTGGGCATCGCTGCCGACGCCGCCGGGCGTGGCCTCAAGGTCTTCCTCTGCGAAAAGGACGACCTGGCCCAGCACACTTCCTCCGCCAGCAGCAAGCTGATCCATGGCGGCCTTCGTTACCTGGAGCACTACGAGTTCCGCCTGGTTCGCGAAGCACTGGCCGAGCGCGAAGTGCTGTTGGCCAAGGCGCCGCATATCGTCAAGCCGATGCGCCTCGTGTTGCCACACCGCCCGCACCTGCGCCCGGCCTGGATGATCCGTGCCGGCCTTTTCCTCTACGATCACCTGGGCAAGCGCAAGCGCCTGGGAGCCTCGCGCAGCCTGCGCTTCGGCCCGGGCTACCCGCTCAAGCCGGCGATCACCCGTGGCTTCGAATACGCCGACTGCGCCGTTGACGACGCACGCCTGGTGGTGCTCAACGCCATGGCCGCACGCGAAAACGGTGCACACATCCATACCCGTACCCGCTGCCTGCGCGCCGAACGCGTCGACGGCCTGTGGCACGTGGAGCTGCAGCAAGCCGATGGCAGCGTGCGCAGCATTCGCGCCCGGGCATTGGTCAACGCCGCCGGCCCTTGGGTCGCCAGCTTCATCAAGGATGACCTCAAGCTCGATGCGCCGTACGGCATTCGCCTGATCCAGGGCAGCCACCTGATCGTGCCGCGCCTGTATGAAGGGGATCACGCCTACATCCTGCAGAACGAAGACCAACGTATCGTCTTCTGCATCCCCTATCTGGACCGTTTCACCCTGATCGGCACCACCGACCGTGAGTACAGCGGCGACCCGGCCAAGGTGGCGATCACCGAGCAGGAAACCGACTATCTGCTGAAGGTGGTCAATGCGCACTTCAATCATCAACTGAGCCGCAGCGATATCCTGCACACCTACTCCGGCGTGCGCCCGCTGTGCAACGACGAATCGGATAACCCGTCCGCCGTCACCCGTGACTACACCCTCGCGCTTTCCGCCGCTCAAGGCGAGGCGCCTTTGCTGTCGGTGTTTGGCGGCAAACTGACCACGTACCGCAAGCTGGCCGAGTCGGCCATGGCAGAACTCAAGCCGTTCTTCAGCCAGATGGGCCAGAGCTGGACAGCCAACTCTGCCCTGCCCGGCGGTGAAGGCATGAGCACGCCTCAGGCACTGGTCGACGACCTGCTCTCGCAGCACCAATGGCTCGCGCCGGATATCGCCAAGCGCTGGGCAGTGACCTACGGCAGCCGCACCTGGCAGTTGCTGGAAGGTGTGAACGGCCCGGACGATCTGGGCCAGGCGATTGGTGGTGGCCTGTTCACCCGGGAAGTCGATTACCTGCGCGAGACCGAATGGGCTGTCAGCACTCAGGATATCCTCTGGCGCAGAACCAAACTGGGCCTGTTCACCAGCGACAGCGAACAGCGCGCACTGGCTGATTACCTTGCTCAGGGCGACGCACGCAGCAACGCCGCCTGAACCCTGCGCGGCGACCGCCTGACGGTCGCCCGCACTCAGAATTCCCGACCGTACGCCTCCTTTGCCAATTCCAGGTAAAGGGCACGCTCTTCGCCATTGAGCGTTTCCATCAATGCCGCCGCGCGCTCAAGGTACTGCTGCTCGCCCGAGTCGCCAGCCTGAAGTTCATAAGCCTCCAGCTGTTCATGAAACGGCGCGGCCAAGGCTTCGAAGCGCTCAGGGTAGCGATTGCGCACATAGCCTTGCCAGAACTCTCGTTGCGCAAGTGCCTGGCTCAGCACGTCGGTATTTTCACCGGCCAGCACGCTAGTACCCGCACGCATGATCCGCGTACGGGTCACACCGCTGTGCTCAAGGTAATTCATATGCCGCGGTTGGGCCGGTAGATCGAGCCTGTCAGCCAGGTGAACCCGGTAGGCAAGATAAACTTCGATGTCATCCACCCCGGCAAAAGGGTCCTGGCGCATTTCCTGGATATGCCGAGCGGCAATACTGTCCACTTCGTCCAGACGATAAAGCGAGCGCCCGAGCCTCAGCAAGGTCGCCTCGGCCCGCGCGCCCCCCTCACCGGCCGCGTGCAAGGCAATATGGGTTCTGACTTCCAGTTGACTGAGGATCAGTAACAGCCGGTCCTCACAGGTCCTGCGTCCTTGCGTCTGCCAGAACACCGCTTCACGCACGTCGGTGTTGTCCGCGCAAAGCTCGAGTATCCGCCACACCCTGGCGCGGTAGTAGCGCGGGTGATCGAGGAAGTCATCAGAACTTGCGAAATCTGCCAGAAAACGAAACAGATCTACCGACTGCGTCTCCTGGGACAAACTCGTCCAGATCTGCGTGCGCTGGGTGCGTACGGCTTCGTCGGTACCGCCCATCCATCGATCCAGCAGCGTACTGTCGGCGATGGCGTGATGATAAGAGTTACGCCGGTGGTGGGGCGCAACCGTGTGACTGCGGGCAATCAGCCCCTCGCTCGCTTCGTCCAGAGGGTTGTCATGCAGTGCCAACCGTTGCAGTCGATCGCTCAAGCTGCGCAACTGCCCGTTCAACTGACGAATCTGATTCTCGCGAACATCCACCAACCCTCTCCAAGGCATCAGGCCGTCATCTGGCAATTCTTGCAGCCCGGTTCCGCGCAGTGACACTTCGCGCAAGTTGCGCAACCCCGAAAGGTCGGGCACCTGGCCCAAGGGGTTATAGTTCAGATCAAGTTGCTGGAGCATCGCAAGGCTTGCCAGCCTTTGACTGCCCGCGCCATCGACGGTAATCCAGTTACCCGACAGTCGCAGCGTACGCAGCTCGGTAAAACGCTCCAGGCCAAGTGGCAAGGTGCTCAACTGATTGTCCCGCAGGTCCAGTTCGCGCAGGTGGGTGAACCTGCCCAGGAAATCCTCATCGACCTGATCAAGGTTCATGTTGCGTAACGTCAAGCGTCGCACATGGCCAAACTCGATGCCTGCCGGCAAGGCCGGCAAGCTGCCCACCTGTTCGCCATCGATATGCAGGACAAAGTCATCACCGGCAAGGCCGGCCGTCTTGCGCCGCCAGGCACGACGAATCTGGTTGGCCACGCGTTGCCGCCTGAGCCCATCCATGAAGCTCACCCGCTGCCGCTGCCAGGCGTCAAGTGCCCCGCGCAGGCTTTCCAACCGCTGCTGAAGGCTGCTGAGGTGGTCCCAGAGGCCGACCCTGCGTTGCATCAGGTCGAGCAGGTAAGCGTCCAATTGAGCATCGGTCAGGGTAGGGAAAATTTCATGTAAGCCGCGCCGGATCGCCTGACGGCTGCTCTCGCCGCCGCCACTCAGTGCATAGCCGATTCGGCCGTCTGCTATGCGCTGCGGCGGTCGATAGCGTTCAGCGATAGGCGGCAAGCCCATCATTTTTGCGGTTTTTTCGCGATCGACGCTGGCTTGTCGGGAGAGCCTTTGGCCGAGTTCAGGGGCCATCACCCGGGGGCCGCCAAGCGCCACTTTCTGATCG
>NZ_JANIAG010000290.1:0-3802 GCF_028682155.1 Pseudomonas sp. 39004 | reverse complement strand
CATGGCGCCACCGGTCTCACGGCATCAGGCGCCAGCGCGATCGAGCAGGTACTGGGTCAGCAGCGGGACCGGGCGGCCAGTGGCGCCCTTGTCCTTGCCACCGCTGATCCAGGCGGTGCCGGCGATGTCCATGTGCGCCCAGTTGTAGGCCTTGGCGAAGCGCGACAGGAAGCAGCCCGCCGTGATGGTGCCGGCCTTCGGCCCACCGATGTTGCCCATGTCGGCGAACGGGCTGTCCAGTTGCTCCTGGTACTCGTCGAACAGCGGCAGCTGCCAGGCACGGTCGTCGGCGCGCTTGCCGGCATCGAGCAACTGGCCGACCAGGTCGTCGTTGTTGCCCATCAGGCCCGAGGTGTGGCTGCCCAGGGCAACGATGCAGGCGCCGGTCAGGGTGGCGATGTCGATCACCGCCTGGGGCTTGAAGCGTTCGGCGTAGGTCAGGGTATCGCACAGCACCAGACGGCCTTCGGCATCGGTGTTGAGGATTTCGACGGTCTGGCCGCTCATGGTGGTGACGATGTCACCTGGGCGGGTAGCGCCGCCGCTCGGCATGTTTTCGGCGCAGGCCAGCAGGCACACCAGGTTGATCGGCAGCTGCAGTTCGAGCACCGCACGCAGGGTGCCGAACACACTGGCGGCGCCGCACATGTCGTACTTCATCTCGTCCATGCCGGCGCCTGGCTTGAGGCTGATGCCACCGGTGTCGAAGGTGATGCCCTTGCCCACCAGCACGAACGGCTTGTCAGCCTTCTTGGCGCCCTGGTAGTTGAGCACGATCAGGCGTGGCGGCTGGTCGCTGCCCTGGCCCACGGCGTAGAACGCGCCCATGCCCAGGTCCTTGATCTTCTTCTCGTCGAGCACTTCGACCTTGAGGCCTTTGTGTGCCTTGCCCAGTTCCTTGGCCTGCTCGGCGAGGAAGCTTGGGTGGCACAGGTTGGGCGGCAGGTTGCCCAGGTCGCGGGTGAAGGCCATGCCGGTGGCGATGGCAGTGGCGTGCTTGACGGCGCGCTCGACCTCGGCCAGGCCCGCCTTGTCGGCCAGCAAGGTGACTTTTTTCAGGGCACGTGGCTCGGCCTTCTGGCTTTTGAAACGGTCGAACACGTACTCGCCGTCGAGCAGGGTCTCGGCCAGCAGGCGGTATTTGCCGTAGTGGGCGTCGCGGTTGCTGACGGCGACATCGTCCAGGGCAAGTACGGCGTCACCACCGTTCAGGCCTTTGAGCACGCCGGCGATACTGCCGACCAGCTTGCGCCAGGCGCGATCGCCCAGTGCTTCGTCCTTGCCGCTGCCAACCAGCAGCACACGCTCGGCCTTCAGACCCGGCAGGCTCTGCAGCAGCAGGGTCTGGCCCGGCTTGCCAGCCAGGTCGCCACGCTTGAGCACGGCGCTGATGGCACCTTCGCAGGCTTGGTCGACGGCCTTGGCAACAGCGCCGAGCTTGCGGCCTTCACCAACCGGTACGACCAGAGTGGCGGTTTTTACCGATGCAGCAGCTACGCTTTTTACAACCAGTTCCATGTCAGGGTCCCCGAATGATCGATACAGTTGGCGCTTCGTGTTCCAGCGCTCTGGGCGGGCCAGGCCGCGTGGTCGCGTACCCGTGGAAAAGCTGCCAGTTTGAGCCTGCGGCAAGGCTGCTGACAACCCTGTTTTGCGGCTTCATGCGCGGCCAAGTGACAGGGGCGGTCAATCACAGGATAATGCGCGCACTTTACATGGAGGTTCGCCTATGGCGAACCGGCATTGGTCTTGGCTGTACTAAGTCATTGTTTGGCGCCATTGTTTGGCAGTCCGCCCTGACAACCCAGGAGTGTCTGGTTTGATCGTCTTTCGTTATCTCTCCCGCGAGGTCCTGGTGACCTTGAGCGCCGTCAGCGCAGTGCTGCTGGTGATCATCATGAGCGGGCGCTTCATCAAGTACCTGGCCCAGGCCGCCCAAGGCGTGCTCGACCCGAGCGTGCTGTTCTTGATCATGGGCTTCCGCCTGCCGGGCTTCTTGCAGCTGATCCTGCCGTTGGGGCTGTTCCTCGGCATCCTTCTGGCGTATGGCCGCTTGTACCTCGAAAGCGAAATGACCGTGCTTTCGGCCACGGGCATGAGCCAGCAGCGCCTGCTTGGCATGACCATGGCGCCGGCTGCCCTGGTCGCTTTGCTGGTTGCCTGGCTGAGCCTGAGCCTGGCGCCGCTGGGCGTTTCCCAGGTGCAGCAGATCATCAGCCAGCAGGATGCCCTGACCGAGTTCGATACCCTGGTGCCGGGGCGCTTCCAGACCCTGCGCGATGGCTCGCGGGTGACCTACACCGAAGAGCTGTCGGATGATCGCGTCAACCTGGCCGGGGTGTTCATCTCCGAAAAGCGCTTCAACCAGGACAAGACCAAGGACCGGGCGCCGTCCGTGCTGGTTGCCGAAAAAGGCCACCAGGAAATCCAGGCCGACGGCAACCGCTACCTGATTCTCGAAAACGGCTACCGTTACGACGGCAACCCAGGCCAGGCCGATTACCGTGCGATCAAGTACGACACCTACGGGGTACTGCTGCCCAAGCCTGAAGTCAGCGAAGAAGTGACCGAGCGTGAGGCCATCCCCACTTCGCAGCTGATTGGCCAGAAGGGCCTGCGCGAACGTGCCGAGCTGCAATGGCGGCTGTCGTTGCCGATTCTGGTCTTCGTCGTGACCCTGCTGGCGGTGCCGCTGTCGCGGGTCAACCCGCGCCAGGGCCGCTTCCTCAAATTGCTGCCGGCGATTCTTCTGTACATGGCCTACCTGACAATGCTGATTTCCGTACGCGGCGCCCTCGAGAAGGGCAAACTGCCGATCGCCCTGGGCATGTGGTGGGTGCACGGGCTGTTCCTGCTGATCGGCCTTGGGCTGATGTACTGGGAGCCGCTGCGCCTGAAGCGCGCCGCACGTCGTGCGGAGGTGGCCCATGGGTAAGCTGGATCGTTACATCGGCCAAAGCGTGCTGATGGCCATTCTGGCCGTGCTGGGGATCATCCTCGGCCTGGCCTCGCTGTTTGCCTTCATCGATGAGATGAGCGACCTGAGCGACACCTACACGGTCATGGAAGCGGGCAACTTCGTGCTGCTGACCGCACCCCGGCGCTTGTATGAAATGCTGCCGATGGCGGCGCTGATCGGTTGCCTGATCGGCCTGGGCAGCCTGGCCAGCAGCAGCGAGCTGACCATCATGCGTGCGGCGGGGGTTTCCATCGGCCGCATCGTCTGGGCGGTGATGAAGCCGATGCTGGTGCTGATGCTGGTGGGTGTGCTGATTGGCGAGTACGTGGCGCCGGTTACCGAAAACAAGGCCCAGGCAGACCGTTCGCTGGCCCAGGGCGGTGGTGAAGCGCAGAGCTCCAAGCGTGGTATGTGGCACCGCCAGGGCGAGGAGTTCGTGCACATCAACGCCGTGCAGCCCAATGGCCTGTTGCTGGGCGTGACCCGCTACCGCTTCGACGACGAGCGCAAGATCGTCACCTCCAGCTTTGCCCGTCGGGCGCAGTACAACGACGACCACTGGCTGCTAAGCGATGTGCGCACCACGTATTTCCGTGGCGACCACACCGAAGTGGTGACGACGCCGCAAGAGCGCTGGGATGTTTCGGTCACGCCGCAACTGCTCAATACCGTGATCCTGGCCCCGGAGTCGCTGTCGATCACCGGGCTTTGGGATTACATCCACTACCTGTCGGACCAAGGCTTGAACAACGCCCGCTACTGGCTGGCGTTCTGGACCAAGGTGCTGCAGCCTGCGGTAACCGCAGCGCTGGTGTTGATGGCGATTTCCTTCATACGAGACCT
>NZ_JANIAG010000029.1:0-41657 GCF_028682155.1 Pseudomonas sp. 39004 | reverse complement strand
GAATCCTGCTGAGTCCGCCACTTTTGAAGTGGCTTTGCTTGCAAGGCTACTTCAGTCAACCAGTGGTAACCTGGTCTAAAACTACCAATTGCGGACTCATAGCTCAGCTGGATAGAGTACTCGGCTACGAACCGAGCGGTCGCAGGTTCGAATCCTGCTGAGTCCGCCACACACAAACAAAAAGCCCGCTTATTCAAGCGGGCTTTTTGTTTTTCTGTTTCGCTGAATTGTCGGCGATGTCCAACTAAGCTTTTCTGTAATCGCTGGGGTACCGCCAGAAGCTGCGCGCCACCTGCCCAGAAAACAAATGTGCTTCCTGATCCAGTGCAGCCGTCGCACTGATAGCTTCGAGCGTTGTCCTAGCTTTATCTCGCAAACGATTGTTCTGGCCAAAAATTTAAGCGATCTGCCCGCCGAGGCAGTGTATGATTGCGCCCGTCAGCCCCGCCGGGGCTTGTGGAATACCACCATGGACTTACCCAGTAGTTACTCCTTAACAAGTTTCATACAGAAAGATCTGACCGATTGATTCCCCCGGCGTGCTCCGCTGCTGGGAGTGGAGTTCGCCTATGACTGAAGTAGAAGTAAAGAAAGCGCAAGAGAGCCTGCAGGATCGCCTGGCCCAGGTGGTCGAACTGCTGCAGCGTCAGCGTGTGGTCGAAGACCTCACCCACCGCCAGGAGGGTGCTCACCACGATCTGGTGGAAAACCTGGTCCACCGCCAGAACCTGGTCGAGCTGCAGCGCAAGCTCGATGACCTGCACCCCGCCGACGTCGCCTACATCCTCGAAGCCTTGCCCCTGGAAGACCGCCTGACGGTCTGGCAGCTGGTGCGCTCGGATCGCGACGGCGACATCCTGCTTGAAGTTTCCGATTCGGTTCGTCAATCGCTGATCGCCGACATGGACGATCACGAGCTGCTCGCCGCTGCCAAGGAAATGGACGCCGACGAACTCGCCGACCTGGCGCCGGAGCTGCCGCGCGACGTCGTTCACGAGTTGATGGAAACCCTCGATGCCCAGCAACGCGAGCGCGTGCGCTCGGCGTTGAGCTACGACGAGGAGCAGGTGGGTGCGCTGATGGACTTCGAGATGGTCACCATCCGCGAAGACGTCAGCCTCGAAGTCGTGTTGCGTTACCTGCGCCGCCTGAAAGAGTTGCCGAACCACACCGACAAACTCTTCGTGGTCGACTATGACGGCATCCTCAAGGGCGTGCTGCCTATCAAGCGCCTACTGGTCAATGACCCGGACAAGAAGGTGGCGGAGGTCATGGCGACCGACCCGGTGTCCTTCCATCCCGATGAAGATGCCTACGACGCTGCTCAAGCCTTCGAGCGTTACGACCTCGTATCCGCCCCGGTGGTGGACAAGAGCGATCGCTTGATCGGCCGTCTGACCATCGACGAAATGGTCGACCTGATCCGTGAGGAGAGCGAGAGCGAAGTGCTGAACATGGCAGGTCTGCGCGAAGAAGAAGATATCTTCGCTTCGGTCTGGCGTTCGCTGCGCAACCGCTGGGCGTGGCTGGCCATCAACCTGATCACGGCGTTCCTGGCCTCGCGGGTGATCGGCCTGTTCGAGGGTTCGATCGAGAAGCTGGTGGCGCTGGCTGCGCTGATGCCGATCGTGGCAGGTATTGGTGGTAACTCTGGCAACCAGACCATCACCATGATCGTGCGCGCCATGGCGCTGGACCAGGTGTCGCCAGGCAATACCAGCCGGTTGATGCGCAAGGAACTGGCGGTGTCGCTGCTCAACGGCCTGATCTGGGGTGGTGTGATCGGTGTGGTGGCGTTCTGGCTGTATGACAGCTGGTCGCTGGGCCTGGTGATGACCGCGGCGATGACGCTTAACCTGCTGTTGGCCGCGCTGATGGGCGTGTTGATCCCGATGACGCTGACGCGTCTGGGGCGCGATCCGGCGATGGGGTCGAGCGTGATGATCACTGCGGTTACCGACAGTGGCGGGTTCTTCATCTTCCTCGGGCTGGCGACGCTGTTCCTGCTTTGAACCTCGGCGTGTGGGGGCGGGTGAACCCGGCTCCCACAGGCAGAACCAAAAAAGCCAGCTTACGCTGGCTTTTTTGTACTCGCTTGCAAGCTGACGTCAGGAAGCGTCTGCGGCCATTTCCACATCGTGAGCGATGAGGGCGACCAGAGCGTTCTGCTGTCGGTGCGACAGTTGGCGGAAGCGCTGCAGCAACTCGCGCTCATGCAGGGACAGTTCAGGGCTGTCCAGGCGCATGCTCAGCTCGTCACCCAACGCACCTTCCTGGATAAGGCTCTGTTCCAGGCGCGCGATGATTTCGGAGTTCATGCTGCGGTGATGGTTGCGCGCTACCTCGGCAATGCGCTCACGCATCCCGTCTGGCAGGCGGACGACAAACTTGTCAGCAGTGCGGCTCGAATAAATAGCCTGTTTCAATGGGCGCATATAAATTGACCGGATTTTCTGGTTCAGGGGACGCGGTTGTCAAATTGGCCGCACGGGGGTGGAAGTACGACCGTGACGACGACAAAATGTTCAACCGACATGGAAAATTGGATGCTCATCTTGCCTCATGCTCGCCGTTTCCTTGGCGTCAATTCTGTGACAAATAGTGAGCTGGATAAAGGCTTTATGCCAGTACCAATTATCAGAAATGAGCACTGGTTTGAAAAGTTTTACCTGCCCCAACTTGCCCTGCCGTCATTCTTCTGCCGTCAAAAACTGGTAAAACGCAGCAAAAGGCCAAGAAAACACCTAGAATGCGCGGGTTTCCTTCCATAGAGCATAGTGGCTATGCAACATGACGCAAGCGCTCGTCGATCAGCGACAGGCAGGCTGATATTTCTCATAGGACCCTCGGGTTCCGGGAAAGATTCCCTGATCGATGCCGCGCGCGAACAACTTGTTGCAGCCGGGGTGCAAATCGCCCGTCGCGTCATCACCCGTTCGGCCGAAGCCAAGGGTGAAGCGGCCCACGGCGTCACTGCCGAGCAGTTCGAAGCGCTGTGTGCCCAGGGTGCATTCGCCATGCACTGGCGCGCCAATGGCCTGGGTTACGGCATCCCGCTGCAGGTCGATCAATGGCTGCAGGCGGGCAGGCCGGTGCTGGTGAACGGTTCCCGCGCCTACCTGAGCGAAGCGCGGCGGCGCTATCCGGACCTTCTGCCGGTGCTCATCGACGTGAAACCGCAGGTGCTGCGCCAGCGCTTGCTTGCCAGGGGCCGGGAGACTGCGCAAGAGATCGAGCAGCGCCTGGCACGTAACAGCGGGTTGCAGGCGGTTGCCGATCCGTCAGTTCATGTGTTGGACAACTCCAGCACGCTCGAAGCAGCAGTGACGAGATTGTTCAAACTGCTTCACGATGAAGGCGTGCTTGCCGGGCCAGACGTGCCCGGCACCGGCCCGCAGAAAAGGATTACGTGAAAAAGGCCTGTTGCAGCATGACAAACGCCAGCATGCTGGTTAACATGCTGGCCGTCCAACCGTGCAGTGCTCACTGCCGGTGTTTGCGTCTCAGTAGCTCAATTGGATAGAGCATCCCCCTCCTAAGGGGAAGGTTGCAGGTTCAATTCCTGCCTGGGACGCCATTTCTTCACTCCCTCCGCCAAAGCCTACAGCCCCCAGTGCTTCAACGCCCACAGCGCGCCCATGCCCACGCCCAGCGTCAGCAGCGTGCTGCGCGTGCGCCAGGCCACCAGGCCCGCGAGTATCGCGGCCGGTATCTGCGGGTTCAGCCAGTCGAAGTCGGCCTGCCGGTCAGGCAGCACTACGGCCGGCAGCACCAGTGCGGCCAGCACGCTGGCCGGCACATACGCCAGGGCGCGGCGAAACAGCGGCGGTATGCGCAGCACGGCGTAGAACTCGATGAACGACAAGCGCACCGCAAAGGTGCCCAGGCCGATCAGCAGGAAGGTCATCCACGGGGTCATTTCGCTCATGATGCTTCCTGTTCGCGGTTTTCATCAGCTACAGGCTGCACGGTTCTGCCTTTTTGCAGGCGCTCGAGGAGCAGGCCGGCGATGATCCCGCCCAGTGCACCCGCCAACAGGCCCAGGTTATAGGGCAGGCCCACCGCCAGCACGGCGAGTACACCACCGGTCAATGCCGCGCCTAGGGTCGCCGGGCTGCGCAGGCTGGGGATCAGCAGCGCCAGGAACGACAAGGGGATGGCAAAGCCCAGGGACCAGTCTTCCGGGATGCCCGCGCCCAGGTATATGCCGGCCAGCACCGAGAGGTTCCAGCCGAACCACATGGTGATGGCCGTGCCGGCATAGTAGTGGAAGGCGAAACGGCCCAGTTCCCCCGAGGCCATTTTCAACGAACACAAGGCAAAGGACTGGTCCGAAAGCAGGTAGGCCATCGGCCACTTGCGCCGCCGCGGCAGGTGGCCAAGGTGCGGGGCCAGGCTGGCGCTGTACATCAGGAAGCGGAGGTTGATCACCAGCGCCGTGACCACCATGGTTACCGGCAGGGCGCTGTTCTGCATCAACTGCATCACCACCATTTGCGCCGAGCCTGAATAGAACAGCAAGGTCATGCCGATGGCATCGGCGGGCGACAGGCCCATGCCGATGGCCGTGACCCCGGTGATCAAGCCGAACGGCACGACCCCGGAGGTCAACGGCAGGACGCTGTGGGCGCCCTGTCTGAACGCTTGGGTCGCGCTGGGGTACGGCATTTGAAGTCCTTGACGGTGTACGGGAGGGCGAGGGTTGCTGCCAAGGTAATGCCCGTGAAAGCTGGCCGCAAGGGTAGATCTTGCACACTGCCGCCCCCTGCCCAGGGGAAGGGGGCATGGCTGCGCGTTGTCAGTCTACGTTGTTGGCCGCCGACCAGTCGGCGTACCAGGCGCGGAACAGCGCGTACTGCTGTTCGGCATAGCGGCGCTGGGCGTCGGTCAATGCATCGGTTTCGTTGAAGTGCAGGGCGTATTCCGGGTTGCCGTTGAGCACCATCAGGTGCTTGTAGTACAGCACCAGGTCGCAGCCTTCATCGAAGGACGACAGCACGGCCAGGGCCGCTTCCAGTTCCCCGGCAAGGCGCCGCGCTTTGGCATCGCCCTGGGCTGCACGTTTGGCCAGCGCCACCAGGTGCAGCACCTCGCGCGGCAGCGCATTGCCAATGCCGGTGATGGCGCCGGTGGCATTGCAGTTGACGAACCCGTGCACCACCTGGGTATCGACGCCCACCATCAAGGTGACGTCATCATCTTTGGAGGTGATGAACTCTGCGGCATAACGCATATCCGCAGCGCCGCCGAACTCCTTGAAGCCGATCAGGTTGGGGTGCTCGCGGCGCAGTTCGAAAAACAGGTCGGCGCGGGTCGCGAACCCGTAGTACGGGCTGTTGTAGATCACCGCCGGCAGCTGCGGGGCGGCATCGAGGATGGCCTTGAAGTGGGCCTTCTGGGCCACTCCCGACGCACCACGGGACAGCACACGGGGGATCACCATCAACCCCTGGGCGCCGACCTTCGCCGCATGGGCGGCATGGGCCACGGCTTCGCGGGAGTTTACCGCACCGGTGCCGACGATGGTCGGGATGCCGGCCGCTACCAGGCGTGCCACTCCCTCCTGGCGCTCTGCCTCGGTGAGCAGCGGCCAGTCGCCCATGGAGCCGCAATACACCACGGCGCTCATGCCGGCTTCGATCAGTTCGCGGCCTTTGCGCACCAGGGCGTCAAAATCGGGCTTGCGCTCGGGGGTGCACGGGGTCATCAGTGCGGGGATGGTGCCGGTGAAGATGTTGCTCATGGTCATTACCTCGAGGGTTGTCGTTCTTGTTGGTCTGTCAGCGGTCGGCGGTGCGTGCCAGGGATTCTTCATCCACCGCCCGCAGCGACTTGCCACGTGTTTCCCTGGCACCGGCCACGGCAATGATCGAGATCACGGCGGAGGCCACCAGGTACCAGGCGATCGGCGTTGAGCTGTTGTATTCCTTCAGCAGGGTCACGGCGATCAGCGGCGCCAGTGAACCGGCCAGGATCGGCGCCACCTGGTAGCACAGCGACAGGGCGGTGTAGCGCACATGGGTCGGGAACAGCTCGGCCATCAGGGCGGAGTAGGGCGCATAGGTCATCGACTCGATGGCCAGGCCCAGGGTGATGGCTGCCATGATCAGCCAGTCGTTGCCGGTGTCCATCATCGGGAAGCCGACGAAGCCCCAGAAGGCGGTGAGCACGGCGCCGATCAGGTACACAGGCTTGCGGCCGATGATGTCCGAGAGGTAGCCCATGAGCGGGATCATGAAGAAGTGCAGCAGGTGAGCGCCAAACATCAGCAGCAGGATCTCTGACGTGTCCTTGTGCACCACCAGCTTCAGGTAGGTGATGGAGAAGGTGACGACGATGTAGTAGAGGATGTTTTCCGCAAACCTGGCACCGATGCCGATCAGCACTTCGCGCCAGTATTTGGTGACCACCTCGACCACGCCCAGTTGCTGGCTTTCCACCCGCTGCTGGCGGGCCTGGGCCTCTTTGAAGATGGGGGCATCATCGACCCGGGTGCGGATCCAGTAGCCAATCAGCACCACCACGGCCGAGAACCAGAAGGCGACGCGCCAGCCCCAGTCGAGAAATTGCGCTTCGGACAAGTTGGTCGAGAGCAGCAGAAGGATGACCGTGGCAATCAGGTTGCCTGCCGGCACGCCCGCTTGCGGCCAGCTGGCCCAGAAGCCGCGACGGTTGTCCGGGCTGTGTTCGGACACCAGCAGCACGGCACCACCCCATTCGCCGCCAAAGGCAAAGCCCTGAATCAGCCTCAATACCACCAGCAGGATGGGGGCGGCATAGCCGATGCGTTCGAAGGTGGGCAGGCAGCCCATGAGGAAGGTGGTCACCCCGACCACGATCAGGCTGATCTGCAGCAAGTGTTTGCGCCCGACCTTGTCGCCATAGTGGCCAAACACCAGGCCGCCGATGGGGCGGGCGAGAAAGCCCACGGCATAGAGGGCGAAGGCCGCGATGATGCCGTCCATCGCGCTGCCGGTCTGGCGGAAGAACAGCTGGCCGAAGACCAGCGCGGACGCGGTGCCATACAGGAAGAATTCGTACCACTCGGCAACGGCGCCCGCCATTGCGGCTGCCACCACGCGTTTGATGCCCGCAGGCGCCTTTTCTGCTGTGTTCGCGGCACTCACTGATGCCGCCGTTGTGGGTGTGGCCATCGTTTTGCACTCCGATACGTATTATTGGAAGAAGGAGTAGGCAGTTCGGCATCGTAGGGTGCCGTCCATTCCTTATATGGTATTTCGTATACGATATCTAGATAAGCAAAAACGAAGCCAAGGACAGGCGGTCGCGCGCGGGCGGCGCTCGCTATACGCCACCCTAAAAATCAAGGCAGGGCTGCTCAGTTATGGGGCAGGTGATCGTAAAGGCTTTGGCACACCCCATTGATGTGCGACTCGATCAGCCGGGCAGCCAGCTCCACGTCCCGCGCGCGGCAGGCGGCGACAATGTCGCGATGCTCGTGATCCGCGCGGTCCTTGCCGGCCGACAAGCTCATCTGCATGCGCAGATAGCGTTCGACCTTGTCATGGATGGAGCGAATCAGGCCAATCAGGTAGGGGCGTTTTGCGGGTTCGTACAAACACGCATGCAGCGCCCAGTTGAGGTCGGCCCAGCGGCCGATATCGTCCTCGCCGATGAACTCCGCGCAGATGGCTTCGGCACGGGCAAAGTGCGCTTCGGTCATGTTGGGGATCGCCAGGCGAATCGCCTTCACCTCCAGCAGCACCCTGACCTCGAACATCTGCGCCAGCTCGGGCTCGGAAATGCGTGTAACCAGGGCACCACGGTTGCGATGAAAGTCCACCAGGCCTTCCGCTTCAAGGCGTTTCAACGCCTCGCGCACCGGAATCTTGCTGACATTGAAGGCCTGCGCCACCTCGTCCTGGCGCACCGGTTCGCCTTCCGCGAGCTGCCCCGAGATGATCGCCTCGCGCAGGTGCTTGGCGATGATTTCGGACATCGAGGGTGTGGCACCCAGGTTGGTAGCTTTGAACGACGGCAGCGGCACGGGATTTTCCAGCAATCAGACTTTGTGGATATCTTATACGAAACGCAATGCCAGCCAAACCAGCCGCCGCCGCGAGGCCCATCGCGAAATAGCCCCTTGGTACTATTCCGGTTGCACCCTGGCGGGCATATGCTTGCCCGTCAGAGGCATTGCCTTGCCGCCTGCGGCACCTATCAAAACTGTCGGCAGCTCCTTGACCGGGGCGCAGTTGCTGGACATCAGGGAGAGCGTCCATGAGTCACAACACCAGGCCGGCACCCGCCAGCTTCAGTGAGCAGCAGCTGCATACCTTGTTCGAATTGATCAGCGACGGCATCTGGGACTGGAATGCCAACACCGGCTATGTCTATCGCAACCCGGGCTGGTACGCCATGCTCGGTTACGCCAGCCATTCCATGGCCAACTCGGTGCTGACCTGGGAAAGCGTGATCCACCCCGAGGACTATCCGCGGGTAATGGCGCACTTCGAGGCCTACATCACCCAACGCAACGAGCGCTACCTGATCGAGTACCGATGTCGTTGCCAGGATGGCAGTTACCTGTGGGTCGAAGACAGCGGCTACATCATCGCCCGCAACAGCGACGGCTCGGTGGCGCGCATGCTCGGCGCCCACCGCAACATCGATGCCGGCAAGCGGCGGGTGGCGCAGCTTGAGCAACAGAACCTGTCGCTGGAAAGCCTGGTGGCCGAACGCACCCGTGAGTTGTCCTGGGTCAACCAGCAGTTGCAGCGCCAGCTGGATGAAAACCGCGAATTGGCCGAGCGCGATGCGTTGACCCGGATCGCCAATCGCTATCGGCTGGACAAGGTGCTGGAGCAGGAATGCGAGCGAAGCCAACGCTTCCGCCAGCCGATGTCGCTGATTGCCATGGACGTGGACGACTTCAAACCGATCAACGACCGCTATGGCCATGCCCGTGGCGATGCAGCGCTGGTCCAGGTGGTCGACAACCTGCGTACCTGCCTGCGCGAACATGACCTGCTGGCGCGTTGGGGCGGCGATGAATTCGTCATTGTGCTGCCGCAGACGCTGCTGGACGATGCGCTTGAAGTGGCAGCAAGGTTGCGCCAGGTGATGGAGAAGGTGGAGCCGATCGGCGAGTGTCGCCTGACCATGAGCTATGGGGTGGTGCAGTGGCAGGAAGGTGAGGCGCCGGATGACCTGCTGGCCCGTGCCGACAAGGCTCTGTACCGGGCCAAGGGGGCGGGCAAGAACGCAATAGCGGATGACCTGACTGCGCTTGCAGAACAACACCGATCTTGCTGATTTAGCGGGTGCCTGAGGGGAGCGGTTTACCCACCCCCCCCAGGGACTCAATCGGCCTGAGCCATTTCAGCGTCAGATATGCAGGGCGTGGCCCAGCGCACGTAACGCCGCTTCCTGCACCGCTTCACCCAACGTCGGGTGGGCGTGGATGGTGCCGGCGATATCCTCCAGGCATGCCCCCATTTCCAGTGACTGGGCAAAAGCCGTGGACAGTTCCGAAACGGCCACGCCCACCGCTTGCCAACCCAGGATCAGGTGATTGTCGCGGCGCGCCACCACGCGCACGAAGCCGGCTTTGGACTCAAGGCTCATGGCCCGGCCGTTGGCGGCGAACGGGAACTGCGCGACGATGCAGTCAAGGCCCTGCTGGCTGGCCTGCTCAGGTGTCTTGCCGACCACCACGATCTCCGGGTCGGTAAAGCACACCGCAGCGATCGCGCTGGGTTCGAAGCGCCGTGCCTTGCCAGCGATGATCTCGGCGACCATCTCGCCCTGGGCCATGGCCCGGTGCGCGAGCATCGGTTCACCGGCCACATCGCCGATGGCCCAGACATTGTGCATGCTGGTATGGCAGCGCTCGTCAATGGCGATGGCGGCGCCGTTCATCTTCAGCGCCAGGGATTCCAGGTTGAAACCCTGGGTGCGGGGGCGGCGGCCCACGGCCACCAGTACCCGGTCCGCTTCCAGGCGCAGTTGCTCGCCCTGGCCGTCGCGGGCCAGCAGGCAACCGTTGTCGTAACCCTCGACGCTATGGCCCAGGTGCACGGCGATGCCCAACTTCTTCAGCGCCTCGGCCACCGGGGCAGTCAGTTCGCTGTCGTAGGTTGGCAGGATGCGCTCGCGTGCTTCCACCACGCTCACCTGTGCGCCCAGCTTGCGGTAGGCGATACCCAGCTCCAGGCCGATATAGCCACCGCCCACCACCACCAGGTGCTGCGGCAAGGCCGCCGGTGCCAGTGCTTCGGTCGAGGAAATGATCGGCCCGCCCAGCGGCAGCATCGGCAGTTCGACGCTGTTGGAGCCTGTGGCCAGCAGCAGGTGCTCGCACTGGATGCGCTGGCCATCGACGTCGACATGCTTGCCGTCGAGGATCTTCGCCCAGCCGTGGATCACCTTGACCCCGTGCTTTTTCAGCAAGGCCGCAACCCCACTGGTCAGGCGGTCGACGATACCGTCCTTCCAGGCCACGCTCTGGGAGATGTCCAGGCGCGGCGAGCTGACACTGATGCCCAGTGCCGACGGCGCGGTGTACCGCGAGGTCTGGTGAAACTGCTCGGCGACATGGATCAATGCCTTGGACGGAATGCAACCGACGTTCAGGCAAGTGCCGCCCAGCGCCTGGCCTTCGACCAGCACGGTGGGGATACCCAATTGCCCGGCGCGGATGGCGGCCACATAGCCGCCAGGGCCGCCGCCGATGATCAGCAGGGTGGTTTCGATAGTCTGTTGCATGCTCACTCCACGAACAGGCAGGCGGGTTGTTCAAGCAGGCCACGCACGGCCTGGATGAACAGCGCGGCATCCATGCCATCGACCACCCGGTGGTCGAACGAGCTGGACAGGTTCATCATCTTGCGCACGACGATCTGGCCGTCGATCACCATCGGCCGCTCGACCATGCGGTTGACGCCGATGATCGCCACTTCCGGGGTGTTGACCACCGGCGTGCTGACGATGCCGCCCAACGCACCGAGGCTGGTCAGGGTGATGGTCGAGCCGGACAGTTCTTCGCGGCTGGCCTTGTTGCTGCGCGCGGCAGTGGCCAGGCGCGAGATTTCGCTGGCATTGCCCCACAAGTTGCCGGCTTCGGCATGGCGCAGCACCGGCACCATCAGGCCGTTGTCACCCTGGGTGGCGATGCCCACATGCACCGCGCCATGGCGGGTGATGATCTGTGCTTCGTCGTCATAGGTGGCGTTGATCTGCGGGAAGTCGCGCAGGGCCACGACCAGGGCGCGGACCAGGAACGGCAGCAAGGTCAACTTGCCACGGCTGTCGCCGTGCTTCTGGTTGAGCTGCTGGCGCAGGGCTTCCAGGGCGGTGACGTCGATTTCCTCGACATAGCTGAAGTGCGCGACCCGGCGCTTGGCGTCCTGCATGCGCTGGGCGATCTTGCGGCGCAGGCCGATGACTTGCACCTGCTCGCTGTCGGTACGCTTGGCGTAGCCGCTCGGGGTTTGCCCGGCGGCGGTCTGCGGTTTGCTCATGAAACCGTCGAGGTCTTCGTGCAGGATGCGCCCGGCCGGGCCGCTGCCGTGCACGTAGCGCAGCTCGATACCGGCATCCAGCGCACGCTTGCGCACGGCCGGGGAGGCCAGTGGCTTGTCGCCGGCCTGGCGCGGCACGATGGGCGCGGCGGTGTGGGGGGCTGCGCCCTGGCAGGCGGGCGCAGGCGCTGCGGCACGCGGTTGCGGCGCGCTCGCGGCTGGCGCGGCAACTGCTTCGGCCGGTTTGGTGTCGGCCGGCTTGCCCTGCGGCGCGTCGACATGGTTGCCGCTGCCTTCCACTTCGATGCGAATCAGCTCGCTGCCGACCGCCATCACTTCACCCGGCTGGCCACCCAAGGCCAGCACCTTGCCGCTGACCGGCGAAGGGATTTCCACGGTCGCCTTGTCGGTCATGACGTCGGCCACCACCTGGTCTTCGGCGATCACATCGCCGACCTTGACGAACCACTCGACCAACTCGACCTGCGCGATGCCTTCGCCAATGTCCGGCATCTTGATGACGTGCGTGCCCATTCAGACCTCCATGACCCGTTTCAATGCCGCACCTACCCGCGAAGGCCCTGGGAAGTAAGCCCATTCCTGTGCGTGGGGGTAGGGGGTGTCCCAACCAGTGACGCGCTCGATCGGCGCTTCGAGGTGATGGAAGCAGTGTTCCTGAACCAGCGACACCAGCTCGGCACCGAAACCACAGGTACGGGTGGCCTCATGCACCACCACGCAGCGGCCGGTCTTCTTCACCGACGCGACGATGGTTTCCAGGTCCAGCGGCCACAGGCTGCGCAGGTCGATGACCTCGGCGTCGACGCCGGTCTCCTCGGCGGCCACCTGGGCCACGTAGACCGTGGTGCCGTAAGTCAGCACGGTGACATCGTTGCCAGGGCGAGTGATCGCCGCCTTGTCCAGTGGCACGGTGTAATAGCCATCCGGCACGGCGCTGTGCGGGTGCTTCGCCCAGGGCGTCACAGGGCGGTCGTGGTGGCCGTCGAACGGGCCGTTGTAGAGGCGCTTGGGCTCAAGGAAGATGACCGGGTCGTCGCATTCGATCGAGGCGATCAGCAGGCCCTTGGCGTCATAGGGGTTGGACGGCATGACCGTGCGCAGCCCGCACACCTGGGTGAACATCGCCTCCGGGCTCTGGCTGTGGGTCTGGCCGCCGTAGATACCCCCCCCGCACGGCATGCGCAGGGTCAGCGGCGAGATGAACTCACCGGCCGAGCGATACCGCAGGCGGGCCATTTCCGAGACGATCTGGTCGGACGCGGGGTAGAAGTAGTCGGCAAACTGGATTTCCACGACCGGGCGCAGGCCGTAGGCACCCATGCCCACGGCGGTGCCGACGATACCGCTTTCGGAGATCGGCGCGTCGAACACGCGCGACTTGCCGTATTTGTTCTGCAGGCCTTCGGTGCAGCGGAACACGCCGCCGAAGTAACCGACGTCCTGGCCATAGACCACGACATTGTCGTCACGCTCAAGCATGATATCCATGGCCGAGCGCAGGGCCTGGATCATGGTCATGGTAGTGGTGGCCATGGCGGTTTCCGGGTTGATGCTGTTGTTATGGTCGTTCATCTCAAACCCCCAGTTCCTGGCGTTGACGGCGCAGGTGTTCGGGCATTTCCTTGTACACGTCCTCGAACATCGAGGCTGCGCTCGGGATATGGCCGTTGGCCAGGGTGCCGTACTGTTCGGCTTCCTTCTGCGCCGCGATGACCGCAGCTTCGAACTCGGCGGTGACGGCCTGGTGTTCTTCCTCGGACCAGTGGCCGATCTTGATCAGGTGCTGCTTCAGGCGGGCGATCGGGTCGCCCAGCGGGAAGTGGCTCCAGTCATCGGCGGGGCGGTACTTGGACGGGTCGTCGGAGGTCGAGTGCGGGCCGGCACGGTAGGTGACCCACTCGATCAGGCAAGGGCCCAGGCCACGGCGGGCGCGTTCGGCAGCCCAGCGCGAGGCGGCGTAGACAGCGACGAAGTCGTTGCCGTCGACGCGCAGCGAGGCGATACCGCACCCTACGCCACGGCCGGCGAAGGTGGTCGATTCACCGCCAGCAATCGCCTGGAAGGTGGAGATCGCCCACTGGTTGTTGACCACGTTGAGGATCACCGGCGCGCGGTACACGTGGGCGAAGGTCAGGGCGGTGTGGAAGTCCGACTCGGCGGTGGCGCCGTCGCCGATCCAGGCCGAGGCGATCTTGGTATCGCCCTTGATCGCCGAGGCCATGGCCCAGCCGACCGCCTGCACGAACTGGGTCGCCAGGTTGCCGCTGATGGTGAAGAAACCTGCCTCGCGCACCGAATACATGATCGGCAGCTGGCGGCCCTTGAGCGGGTCACGCTCGTTGGACAGCAGTTGGCAGATCATCTCCACCAGCGACACGTCGCGGGCCATGAGGATGCTCTGCTGGCGGTAGGTGGGGAAGCACATGTCGGTGCGGTTCAGCGCCAGGGCCTGGGCGCTGCCGATGGCTTCCTCGCCCAGGCTCTGCATGTAGAAGGACATCTTTTTCTGGCGCTGGGCAACCACCATGCGGCTGTCGAAGATGCGCGTCTTGAGCATGGCGCGCATGCCTTGACGCAGCACCTCTGGGTCGATGTCCTCGGCCCACGGGCCAAGTGCGTCGCCATGCTCGTCCAGCACCCGGATCAAGCTGTTGGACAGCTCGGCGGTGTCGGCAGCGTCGACGTCGATCGAAGGTTTACGGGCAATACCTGCATCGTTCAGACGCAGGTAGGAAAAATCGGTCTGGCAGCCTGGCCGGCCGGTTGGCTCGGGCACATGCAAACGCAGGGGGGCGTACTCGTTCATGCTTTTTACGCTCGCTCGAATGTTGTTTTTGTGAGCTCTGAAGCGGCCGCCGCTGAGTACCGGCTCGTGACTGGCAAGTCAGCGTCCCCTACATCTTAGTGGCACGGCAGAAGAATATTTCTCTCAAGTTGGTTGCCTTTGCCGACGGGCGCAGATAAACATTCCGCATAAACACAAAAAACCGGTGAATTTGTCTCATGCGCAAACTCGATCGTACCGATATCGGCATTCTCAACAGCCTTCAGGAAAACGCCCGCATCACCAATGCAGAGCTGGCGCGTTCGGTTAACCTGTCGCCCACCCCCTGTTTCAACCGGGTCAAGGCCATGGAGGAACTTGGGGTGATCCGCCAGCAGGTGACCTTGTTGTCACCGGAGGCGCTGGGGCTGGATGTGAATGTGTTCATCCATGTGAGCCTGGAAAAACAGGTGGAGCAGTCGCTGCACCGGTTCGAGGAGGAGATCGCCGAGCGCCCCGAGGTGATGGAGTGCTACCTGATGACCGGCGACCCGGACTACCTGCTGCGGGTGCTGTTGCCGAGCATTCAGGCGCTGGAGCGGTTTCTCGATTACCTGACTCGGTTGCCGGGAGTGGCGAACATTCGCTCGAGTTTTGCCTTGAAGCAGGTGCGCTACAAGACCGCCTTGCCGTTGCCGGCCAATGGCATGACCCTGCGCGAATAAAGGGTTGCCAGCACTGGCAACCCAGTAGGTGCTTGATATTTTAAACACCCCCAGCCTATGTTGTTGTCAGCCAATAACAACAAGGACAAGCGTCATGACCACCGCAGGCCAGAGCACCCTCGCCGAACACCTTCACGGCATCGATGAAATCGAATGTGTCACCCCCGACCTCAACGGTGTGCCGCGCGGCAAAGTGATGACTGCCGAGGGCTTCCTCGAAGGCCGGCGTCTGCAGATGGCCCGTGGCGTGCTGTTGCAATGCATCATGGGCGGCTACCCGCCGGCAAGGTTCTACGGCAGTGATGACGGCGACCTGGCGCTGGTGGCCGAGCCCACGCAAATCCACCGCTTGCCCTGGAGCGACGATGGCCGCGCCCTGGCCATCTGCGACGCCAACGAACTGGATGGCAGGTCGTCGGCGTTGTCCACCCGCGGCCAGCTCAAGGCGGTGATCGCCCGCTACGCAGCCTTGGGCCTGGCCCCGGTGGTGGCGACCGAACTCGAATTCTTTGTCTTTGCGCCCAACACCGACCCCTTGCAGCCCTTTCTGCCGCCCCTGGGCAAAGATGGCCGCCGGGAGCTTGGCCATTCGGCGTTCAGTGTCAGCTCCAACAATGGCTTGCGGCCGTTCTTCAACGAGGTCTACCAGTGCATGGCAGCGCTCGGCCTGCCACGCGACACCTTCATGCACGAGATGGGCATCAGCCAGTTCGAGATCAACCTGTTGCACGGCGACCCGCTGCTGCTGGCCGACCAGACCTTCCTGTTCAAGCACCTGCTCAAGGAAGTGGCGCTCAAGCATGGGCTGACCGTGGTGTGCATGGCCAAGCCCCTGGCCAAGACCCCCGGCAGTTCCATGCACATTCACCAGAGCCTGGTGGAGATCGGCAGCGGGCGTAACGTGTTCAGCGATGAGCAGGGGCAGCCGACCCCCACCTTCCTGCATTTCATCGGTGGCCTGCAGGCGTGCATGGCCGATTTCACCGCGTTGTTCGCGCCCAATGTCAATTCCTACCAGCGCCTGTGCCACCCGTACGCCTCGCCCAACAACGCCTGCTGGTCCGAGGACAACCGCGCGGCGGGCTTGCGCATACCGGCCAGCGCGCCCGTGGCACGGCGCGTGGAAAACCGCCTGCCCGGCGCCGACGCCAACCCGTACCTGGCGATTGCCGCGAGCCTGGCTGCCGGGTTGCACGGCATCGAGCAACGCTTGCAGCCGGCGCCGGCCATCCAGGGCGAATTCGAGGTGCCAGAGCACCTGAGCCTGCCTTGCACCCTGCACGCAGCACTGCAGCGCCTCAAGCACAGCGCGCTGGCGCGGGAACTGTTCGGCAACGAGTTCATCGAAGGCTACGTAGCCAGCAAGACGCTGGAGCTGACCGACTTCTTCGACGAGATCACGCCGTGGGAGCGGCGAGTGCTGGCAGCACAGGCCTGATCGCGACACGACCGCTACTGGACGCGTCCCCTGCACGCTATTTCGCAGGCAAGGGACTGCGCTGCAACACAATTGCTTTTATGCTTGCCAGGCCAACGCCACCTGACCAGGGAGCCCGACGGGACGTATGCGAAACATCTGGAAGCCGTTTCAGTCGCTGTATTTCGCTGCCTTGATGATGCTTATCGGCTCAGGCCTGCTCAGTACCTACCTGGCACTGCGCCTGGCGGCCGACCATGTCGACAGCTTGTGGGTCGGTGCGTTGATGGCGGCCAACTACTTCGGCCTGGCCGTGGGCGGCAAGGTCGGCCACCGGCTGATCGGCCGGGTAGGGCACATTCGCGCGTATGCCACCTGCGCCGGTATCGTCTGTGCGGCGGTGCTCGGCCATGGCATGACCAACTGGCTGCCGGCTTGGGTCGGGCTGCGGATGGTGGTCGGCCTGGGGATGATGTGCCAGTACATGGTCATCGAAAGCTGGCTCAACGAACAGGCCGATGCCAAGCACCGCGGTGCGGTATTCAGTGGCTACATGATCGCCTCCTACCTGGGGCTGGTGCTCGGCCAGCTGATTCTGGTGGTGCACCCCGAGCTCGGCCCTGAACTGCTGATGCTGGTCGCCATGTGCTTCGCCCTGTGCCTGGTGCCGGTGGCGATGACCCGGCGCATTCACCCGGCGCCTTTGCGCCCGGCCCCGATGGAGCCGAAGTTCTTCATCAAGCGGGTGCCGCAGTCGTTGAGCACGGTGCTCGGTTCGGGCCTGATCGTCGGTTCGTTCTACGGCCTGGCGCCGCTGTACGCTTCCAATCAGGGGCTGTCCACCGAGCAGATCGGTCTGTTCATGGGTAGCTGCATCTTTGCCGGGCTGCTGGTGCAGTGGCCGTTGGGCTGGCTGTCCGACCGCTACGACCGCGCGTTACTGATCCGCAGTGCCGCCGTGGGCCTGGCAGTGGCCTCGGCGCCGCTGGCCATCTTGCCCAGCGTGCCGCTGGAGTTGCTGTTCGGTATCGGCTTTGTCATTTCGTTGTTGCAGTTCTGCCTGTACCCCTTGGCAGTTGCGTTCTCCAATGACCACGTGGAGAGCGAGCGGCGGGTCTCGCTGACCGCCATGCTGCTGGTCACCTACGGTGTGGGCGCTTGTATCGGCCCTCTGGCGGCGGGCGTGTTGATGAAGGTGCTGGGCGCGCAGATGCTGTATGCGTTCTTCACGTTCTTCGCGCTGGTGCTGGTGTGGCGCATTCGGCCGAAAGCGGTCACCGGGCTGCACCAGGTGCAGGACGCGCCGCTGGGCCACGTGGCAATGCCGGCGGCGGGTTCGCCGTTGTCGGCGGCGCTCGACCCGCGGGTCGATGAGCAGACGGTGCAGGATGTGATGCAGGCGCCAGTGGCGGCGGAAGACACCGAGCAGGACTCGGCGCCGAGTGAGCAGGGCGTCGGGCCTGAGGAAGTCAGCAAGTCGGTGTAAGCCTGCGCCGCAGCCCAGCACGCGCACAAACGAAAACGCCACCTGAACAGGTGGCGTTTTTGCATTCAGCGAATGATCAATAGTCGTCTTTATCGAACCGACGCGCTTCACGCTGCAACTGGTAGACGAAGCTTTCGATCTTGCGTTGCGCCTGGCCGCTGAGGTTATGGAAGCGCACGCCAGCGAAGGTGGTATTGATACGCTCCTCGAAGTGCAGGTGGCGCAGCTCGA
Source organism: Pseudomonas sp. 39004 (assembly GCF_028682155.1). Lineage (NCBI taxonomy): Bacteria > Pseudomonadati > Pseudomonadota > Gammaproteobacteria > Pseudomonadales > Pseudomonadaceae > Pseudomonas > Pseudomonas sp. 39004. The sequence continues at coordinate 23,530 of NZ_JANIAG010000029.1, read as the reverse complement.
CCATGGTGTCGATCAGGCCCAGCGGGTTGCCGGCCTTGTAGCGCTCGTACACCTGGCCCAGTTGCAGGCGGTCCTCGACGTTGCCTTCGAAGCGCAGCTTGCAGCCGGTGGCAGAGATGTCCAGCAGCTTGCCGCGCAGGGCGCCGTTGCCTTTGAGGTGGGTGCCGTCGAGGATGACATCGACCAGCTGCGACAGCTTCAACGCGGCGCGAAAGGCGTTGCGGCGCTGGTGGTAGGTCATTTCTTCCGGCATCGCGCCGCGGTAGCAGCGGTGGCCGTCGACTTCGCTGATGGTCAGCGGGGCAGTGCATTCCCAGGCGATGCGCACGCCATCGTGGAAGCCTTCGACGCGGAACGGTTCGCCGTTCTCGATGAATTTTTCGCCGTCGCGGGGGATCATTTCGTCCAGTGCCAGGGTATCGCTGTCGCGGTCAACATTCACCACGTAGCTCTGGAACCGCTGGCTGCGATCATGGAAGGTGATGATCAGGGGGTCATGGCTTTCCTGCAGCTGTCGCAGGTTGGCTGCGATCTCCAAAGGTGTACTCAGCACCTTCGGCGGCTGCGGGGCATCGGCTTCATTGAACACGGCTAATCAATCTCCAGGCAAAAACGACACACGCAAGTAACGGCATTTTGCCAGTATGTTCCGTGCCTTGATACAAGTATCACACTTGGCTGAGGGCGCGCGGCTTGGCCAGCAGCGAGGTGCCGCCACGGCTGTCGTAGAGCGACGGAGAATCGCCACCCATGAGGATTCTGATCTGGTTGTTGGTGACGTGTTGCTGCACCTGGATGATGCGCCCGTTGGTCTCGTTGATCTGCTGGCAGGTGTCCATCAGTTGCGAGAGCATGTCGAGCCGTTGCAGCATGGTTTCGCCATGCTGCGACTGCGCTGCCACGGCCTGCACACCGGCGCGGTCAGCGCTGAGGCCGAGGCCGGTGAGCAACTGGCTGCGCCGCTGCCCATGCTGCTCGAGCAAGATGATCAATGACTGCTTGCGGGCCAGGATCTGTTCCAGCAGCGTCATCTCGCGGCCGTGCAGGGCGACCGCTTCTTTATGAAGGAGGTCGAGCAGTTCCTGCATCGGTGCGATGTCATCTTCGATCAGTTGCAGCAAGGTGGTGTCGTGCATGGCTAACTCTTGGCTTTGTTAAGCGTCCGTGAAGTCAGCGCGCCGAACGGTCAGCGCTGGGCTTCGAAATCGAGCAGTTTGCTGGCGACCCGGCCAGCATCGACCTGGTAGCTGCCATCGGCGATCGCCTGTTTCAACTCGGCCACGCGGGCACTGTTGACCACGGGCTGTTCGCGCAGCGTGTCGCTGATCTTTTGCAACTGCTGTGCCTCTTGGCTGAGGTGTACGGCTTCTCCGCTGGCGCTGGTGCTTTTAGGCGCTTCCTGGCTCGCGCCGGGCTTTTCGGCGGTGCCGGGCGCGGCATTGCCGCGAACGCCGCCCGTGACGGACGGAGAGTTATTCAAACGACTGAAGTCGATGACCATGATCAGAAACCCCTGGGTATTTGGACGCTTGCCTTGTTTTCGGCCAACCCGAAAGAAACTTTAGGCACAAATGCATAGCCGCCTGTCAGCAAGCTCGCGAACCCGTTTTCTGACACAGTTTAGGAAAAGCCGTTCCACACTGCCAGCGCAATCCTGCTACATCGTCACCTCGACCTGGCCGGGGCCGGTCACCCGGGCCTTGATCACGCGTTTGGAGTTGAGGTTGCGCACCCGGATCTGTTCACTCAGGCCGCCCTTGCTCAGTGCTTCGCCTGGCATGCGCACGCTCAGGCTGCCGCTGCGGGCGATGATCACCACGTGGTCGCCCTTGCGCACCACCTCGGCTTGCTCAAGGTGCTGCGGGGTGAGCACCTGGTCGATGACCGTAGGGCGCAGCATCTTCATGCCCACCGCCTGGTCCAGCTCGCTGAGAAAGCCTTGGCCAAGGGTGCCGACATCACGCTCGCGCAGGGCCACGTCACCTTCGCCGACCACGTTGTCACGCTTGAGCGGACGGGTGACCACCACCACATCGCGAAACAGCCGCACCGTTGCCGGCACAAACACGGTCCACGGTGCCGCACTGTCGCAACGCACCCGCACTGTGACCCGTCCCAGTGGCTGCGCGGGGCTTTCCAGCGAAGCGTCCAGCGGCTGGCTGCACAACGGCATGCGCAAGCGCGGGTCGAGGGTGCTGACCTGGATCTCGTAACGGCCGACGGTTTGGGTGGTGGCCAGATAATCTTCTACGGTGAATTCAAGAAACCCTTGGGTGACACCGATAAGCTGTTCAGGCAAGGTAAACGCGTCCGCCAGCGTGCGAACGCCGGGCACCAGCAGGCACAGCGTGGCCAGCGAGCCAGTCAGCAGGTGCGTCAATCGTCGGAAAAATGTCGTTTTCGTGTACATGGCGCTCAAAAAAGCAAAGCCCGTGCCGACTCGGTACCTGATTTGCAACGAAAGGCTGAAACGTAAAGGAGTCTGGCATGGCGGGTGTTATGGATTCGGTCAACCAGCGCACACAGCTGGTGGGGCAGAATCGCCTGGAATTGTTGCTGTTTCGCCTCAATGGCGGCCAGCTCTACGGCATCAACGTGTTCAAGGTCAGGGAGGTGCTGCAGTGCCCTGCGCTGACCGTGCTGCCCAAGTCCCACCCGGTGGTGCGCGGCGTGGCCAACATTCGCGGGGCGACCATCCCGATCCTCGACCTGTCGATGGCCACTGGGTTGGCGCCACTGCAGGAGGACACGCGCAACAGTTTTGTGATCATCACCGAGTACAACACCAAGACCCAGGGCTTTCTGGTGCACTCGGTCGAGCGCATCGTCAACATGAACTGGGAAGAAATCCATCCGCCACCCAAGGGCACCGGCCGTGACCACTACCTGACTGCGGTCACCCGGGTGGATAACCGCATGGTCGAGATCATCGACGTGGAAAAGGTGCTGGCCGAAGTGGCGCCGTCGTCCGAGCAGGTGTCTGCCGGCGTGGTCGATGCCGAGGTGCAGGACAAGGCCGTGTTGCTGCGGGTGTTGACCGTCGACGATTCGTCGGTGGCGCGCAAGCAGGTCAGCCGCTGCCTGCAAACCGTCGGTGTCGAAGTGGTGGCGCTCAACGATGGCCGCCAGGCGCTCAACTACCTCCGGCAACTGGTGGAAGAGGGCAAAAGGCCGGAAGAAGAGTTCCTGATGATGATCTCGGACATTGAAATGCCAGAAATGGACGGTTACACGCTGACCGCGGAGATCCGCAGCGATCCGCGCATGCAAAAATTGCACATCGTCCTGCATACTTCGCTGTCCGGGGTATTCAACCAGGCGATGGTCAAGAAAGTCGGCGCCGATGATTTCCTGGCCAAGTTCAAACCGGACGACCTGGCGCAGCGCGTGGTCGACCGGATCAAGGCAACACATTGAAGCAGCCGGGAGCCCGCTCCCGGCACCAGCGATTGAAAAGAGGCGGCAGTAGTGTCTACGGGTAATTTGGATTTCGAACAGTTCCGGGTCTTCCTGGAGAAAGCCTGTGGCATCCTGCTGGGCGAGAATAAGCAGTACCTGGTCTCCAGCCGTCTCAACAAGCTGATGGAGCAACAAGGTATCAAGAGCCTGGGCGAGCTGGTGCAGCGCATCCAGACCCAGCCGCGCAGCGGTTTGCGCGAACAGGTGGTCGACGCGATGACGACCAACGAGACCCTGTGGTTCCGTGATACCTACCCGTTCGAAGTGCTGAAGAACAAGGTCATCCCCGAGTTCATCAAGAACAACCCAGGCCAGCGCCTGCGCATGTGGTCGGCGGCCTGCTCGTCGGGGCAGGAGCCGTACTCGATCTCGATGGCTATCGATGAGTTCGAGCGCAGCAACCTGGGCCAGCTGAAGATGGGCGCGCAGATTGTCGCGACCGACCTGTCCGGGACCATGCTCACCAACTGCAAAACCGGCGAATACGACAGCCTGGCGATTGCCCGCGGCCTGTCGCAGGAGCGCCTGCAGCGCTACTTCGACCCCAAGGGGGCGGGGCGTTACGCGATCAAGCCGGCCATTCGCAGCCGCGTCGAGTTTCGCTCGTTCAACCTGCTCGACAGTTACGCGAGCTTGGGCAAGTTCGACATCGTGTTCTGTCGCAACGTGTTGATCTACTTTTCGGCCCAGGTGAAGAAAGACATCTTGCTGCGTATCCACAGCACGCTCAAGCCGGGCGGGTACCTGTTCCTTGGCGCCTCCGAGGCGCTGAACGGGTTGCCGGACCATTACCAGATGGTGCAGTGCAGCCCGGGGATTATCTACCAGGCCAAGTAGGGTTTGCCTTGAGGGTTGTGGCGCCTATGAGATCGAGCGCCGCCCGCGCGGCGCTCGGTCTCGTAGGCGCCACACCTCTATCGCCAAGCACGTCAATTTTTTGTTTTGCCGCCCATGCCGACCGGCAATTGCCGCTTGCGCCCCTTCAAGCGGAAGACCTTTGCCGCTTTTCTGGCATCACCCTGACAGCATTCCGTCTTGCTAGCCCGTCTTTCCGGGCTTTTCAGGTGGTTGGCACAGCCCTTGCTATATCTTGCTCAACGACACTCCGGTCAACCTTCGAAGGTTTCCCTGACATGAGCATCAGCTTCGACAAGGCGCTTGGCATTCACGAAAAGGCCCTGGACTTCCGCGCCCAGCGCGCCGAAGTGCTGGCCAACAACATCGCCAACGCCGACACGCCCAACTACAAGGCGCGTGACATGGACTTCTCCTCGGTGCTCGCCGCCGAAAGTGAAAAACAGCAAAGCGGCCGCTTCGCCCTGGACCGGACCAACAGCCGGCACATCGAGGCCGATGGCCTGGCCCTTAGCGACGAGGCGCTCAAGTACCGCACGCCGCTGCAGCCGTCGATCGACCAGAACACCGTGGACGCCCAGATCGAGCAATCGAACTACACGGAAAACGCCATCGGTTTCCAGGCCAGCTTCACCTTGCTCAACAGTAAATTCAAAGGGCTGGTTTCGGCCCTGCGCGGAGAGTAACCATGTCCCTTTCCAGTGTCTTCAACATTGCCGGCAGCGGCATGAGCGCGCAAAACACTCGCCTCAACACCGTGGCCTCGAACATCGCCAACGCCGAGACCGTGTCGTCGAGCATCGACCAGACCTACCGCGCACGCCATCCGGTATTCGCCACCACCTTCCAGGACGCGCAAAGCGGTACCAGCCAGTCGCTGTTCGAGGACCAGGGCGAAGCCGGGCAGGGCGTGCAGGTCAAAGGTATCGTCGAAGACCAGAGCAACCTGGAAGCGCGCTACGAGCCCAACCATCCGGCGGCGAACAAGGACGGCTACGTCTACTACCCGAACGTCAACGTGGTCGAGGAGATGGCTGACATGATCTCTGCCAGCCGTGCGTTCCAGACCAACGCCGAACTGATGAACACCGCCAAAAGCATGATGCAGAAAGTCTTGACCTTGGGTCAGTGATAGGAAGCCGACATGACCACGACCAATTCCACCAGTGACGTCGGCAGCGCGTACCTGACCTCGCTGCAAAAGCAGACCAGCAAGACCGACAGCAGCACCGGCGCTGCCGGCAGTGCGCTGGGCAAGGACGCGTTCCTGCAGTTGCTGGTAACGCAGATGAAAAACCAGAACCCGCTCGACCCGCAGGAAAACGGCGAGTTCGTGGCGCAGCTGGCGCAGTTCAGCAGCCTTGAAAGCATGCAGACGCTCAACGAAACGGTGAACTACATCGCCGGTTCGTTCCAGTCGTCCCAGGCATTGCAGGCCTCGTCGCTGGTTGGGCGCAACGTGATCGTCCAGACCGACAAGGCCGTGGTCGACACCAGCAAGGAGCTCAAAGGCTCGGTCAACCTGACCTCTTCGAGCACCGCCACGTCCGTCGGCATCTACGACAAGGACGACAAGCTGGTGCGCACCCTGGACCTGGGTACCAAGGCGGCAGGCAAGGCTGACTTCACCTGGGATGGCAAGGGTGACGATGGCGAGGTAATGGCGGAGGGCACCTACACCTTCAAGGCCACTGCCAGCATCGATGGCAAGTCCACGGCCATGACGACCAACCTGCCGGCCACGGTCACCAGCGTGACCATGGGCGGCAATGGTGCGGAAATGACGCTCAACCTTGCCGGGCTGGGCAGCATCGCGCTTTCCAAAGTTCAAAGCATTGGCATCTAGGGCCTAACCCAACGACAGGAGTAGCACATGTCTTTCAATATCGGCCTTAGCGGCCTCTATGCAGCAAACAAGGCCCTGAACGTAACCGGCAACAACATTGCCAACGTCGCCACCACCGGCTTCAAATCGTCGCGCGCCGAGTTCGCCGACCAGTATTCCAACTCCATCCGCGGCACCAGCAGCGGCAAGAACGCCATCGGCAGCGGCGTCAAGACTGCCGCCGTTTCGCAGTTGTTCACCCCGGGCAACATCAATGGCACCGGCCAGGCGCTGGACATGGCCATCGATGGCAACGGCTTCTTTGCCCTGAATGACAACGGCTCGAAAATCTACACCCGTGCCGGCGCGTTCTACAGCGACAAGGACGGCTATGTGGTCAGCTCGTCGGGCGCCAACCTGCAAGGTTACGCGGTGGATGGCAACGGCAAGATCATCCAGGGCATCCTTACCGACCTGCAGATCGACACCTCCAACCTGACGCCGAACCCGACCGGGCGCATTTCCGAGACGGTCAACCTCAACTCCAGCGCCACTGTGCCGACCGAGACGCCGTTCGACCCGACCAAGGTCAACACCTACAACTATACGTTCAACACCGATGTGTACGACAGCCAGGGCAATGCGCACCAGCTGAACCAGTATTTCGTCAAGGATGCAGGCACCAACTCCTGGACCATGTACACCACCGTTGACGGCCGCAACCCGGCTGACCCGGCCCTGACCACGCCGCTGGTCAACAAGCTGCCGTTCAAGTCCGACGGTACCCTGGATTCTGCCGCGATGACTGAAGGCCCTGTCACTGGCGGCCTGACCATCAGTGCCAACAAGACCTTCAACCTCGATGGCTGGGTGCCGGCGCAGAAGAACGCTGCAGGCGCATGGTCGGCCAACGGCGCTACCGCGAGCCTTTCCGGGGTGAACCTGGACATGCTGGGCACCACCCAGTACAACGCCGCGTCCGCCACCACCGCCAAGAGCCAGGACGGTTTTGCCACTGGTGAGCTGTCGGGCCTGACCATCGACCAGAACGGCAACCTGTTCGCCAACTTCACCAACGGGCAAGACAAGGTGATCGGCCAGGTGGCCATTGCCAACTTCGCCAACCTTCAGGGCCTGACCCCGATCGGCGGCACCAACTGGAAAGAGTCCTACGCATCGGGCGTGCCAGTGATTGGCGCGCCGGATACCGGCACCCTGGGCCAGATCACCGGTGGTGCACTGGAAGACTCGAACGTCGACCTGACTGGCGAGCTGGTCAACCTGATCAAGGCGCAGAGCAACTATCAGGCGAACGCCAAGACCATTTCCACTGAAAGCACCATCATGCAGACCATCATTCAGATGACCTGATGGTGGTTTGTTTGGGGCAGTGTTGTCTGTAATGGGGGCGCTTTGCGCCCCCAGATTCTTCAAAGGTTATCCCCATGAAAAGGCTGCTGCTGTTAGCGCTGCTCCCTCTCCTGGTCGCCGCGCCATCGCTGTCCGCCGCCCCCGCCCCCTTCTACCAATGGCAAAGCCTGGCCACCGGCCGTTTCATGTGCTCGGCCACCAACCCAGGCGACGGCTGGGTCCGCCATTCCGGCCCCTACAACAACGCCGGTTGCCGCGTTTACTGAGCCTCCATTGCCGCTGACGGCAAATATGTGCCGACAAACTGACGGTCTTTGCCTCTCGATGCCCTGAACCCCCCGAAATCAGGGGGCGGCAGACCTGGTTCGATTATTGCTTATCCCTGCTCAGTGACAGCGCGGCAGGTACGCGCAGAGGAGATGCTGTGGACAAGATGCTTTACGTGGCCATGACCGGCGCCAGCCAGAACGCGCTGGCGCAGAAGGCCCATGCCAACAACCTGGCGAACATTTCCACCAACGGCTTCCAGCGCGACCTGGAACAGGCGCGCTCGATGCCGGTGTTTGGCGACAGCTTTCCGGCGCGCGCCTTTGCCATGACCGAGCGCCCGGCCACCGACTTCAGCGAAGGCCCGATGATCGAGACCGGTCGCGAGCTGGACGTCACCGTGACCGGCAAGGGCTTCATCGCCGTGCAGGCCCCGGACGGCAGCGAAGCCTACGTGCGCACCGGCAGCCTGAACATCGATGCCCTGGGCGTGCTGCGTGCCGGCAACGGCATGCCGGTGATCGGCAACGGTGGCCCGATTGCCATCCCCCCGGAGCAGAAGGTTGAAGTGGGCGCCGACGGCACCATCAGCATACGCGCCATGGGTGAAGACCCGCGGGTAATGGCCGAGGTCGACCGTATCAAGCTGGTCAACCCCGACACCAAAGGCCTGACCAAGGGCCTGGACGGCATGATCCATACCAGCAATGGCCAACCGGCCGACGCCGACGTCAACGTGCGCGTGGTGTCGGGCTTCCTGGAAGGCAGCAACGTCAACGCCGTCGAGGAAATGACCTCGGTGCTGGCGTTGTCCCGTCAGTTCGAGCTGCACGTCAAGATGATGAACACGGCCAAGGAAGGCGACGAAGCCATGGCGCGTGTTTTGCAAATCGGCTAATCACATTTGAACGGGTGCCGTAAAACAGGCGCACGAGGAGAACAGCATGCTTCCGGCTCTTTGGGTCGCTAAAACCGGCCTGTCCGCCCAGGACACCAACCTGACGGTCATTTCCAACAACCTGGCCAACGTCTCGACCACCGGCTTCAAGCGTGATCGCGCCGAGTTCCAGGACCTGCTCTACCAGATCAAGCGTCAGCCTGGCGCCCAGTCGACCCAGGACAGCGAGCTGCCATCGGGCCTGCAAGTGGGTACCGGTGTGCGCATTGTCGGCACCCAGAAGAACTTCACCGCCGGCAGCCTGCAGACCACCGAAAACCCGCTGGACATGGCGGTCAACGGCCGTGGCTTCTTCCAGATCCTGCAGCCAGATGGCACGGTTTCCTACACCCGTGACGGCACCTTCCACCTGAACTCCGATGGCCAGATCGTCACGGCCAACGGCTTTGCCCTGGAGCCGGCGGTGGTCGTACCGAACGACGCGCAGACCTTCACCGTCGGCCAGGATGGCACCGTGTCGATCACCACTGCCGGCAACCCGGCGGCCCAGGTCATCGGCAACATCCAGACCGCTGACTTCATCAACCCGACCGGCCTGCAGGCAATCGGCGACAACCTGTTCCTGGAAACCGCCGCCAGCGGTGCGCCGCAAGTCGGTACCCCAGGCCTGAACGGCTTCGGCACCACCCTGCAGCAGACCTTGGAAAACTCCAACGTCAGCACCGTGGAAGAGTTGGTGAACATGATCACCACCCAGCGTGCCTACGAGATGAACTCCAAGGTCATCTCCACCGCCGACCAGATGCTGTCGTTCGTCACCCAGCAGCTGTAACACCCTGAACCTGGTCCACGTAGCCCAGTTACACCGTGAGGTAGCGTCATGAATCGTCTGTTGTCCGTCTTCGCCCTGGGGGGGGCGGTGTTGCTGGCAGGTTGCGTCGCGCCGACGCCCAAGCCCAACGACCCGTACTATGCGCCGGTGTTGCCGCGCACCCCGTTGCCGTCGGCGGCCAACAACGGTTCGATCTACCAGGCCGGTTTCGAGCAGAACCTGTACAGCGACCGCAAGGCGTTCCGGGTCGGTGACATCATCACCATCACCCTCAACGAGCGCACCTCGGCCAGCAAGAACGCCGGTTCGCAGATCCAGAAAAACAGCAAGGCCGACATCGGCCTCAGCTCGTTGTTCGGCAGCACGCCCAACACCAACAACCCGTTCGGCGGCGGTGACCTTTCGCTGGAGGCCGGCTACAGCGGCGAACGTGCCACCAAGGGCGACAGCAAGGCCACCCAGGGCAACACCCTGACCGGTTCGATCACCGTGACCGTGGCCGAAGTGCTGCCCAACGGCATCATCGCCGTGCGCGGCGAGAAGTGGCTGACCCTGAACACCGGCGAAGAGCTGGTGCGCATTGCCGGCATGATCCGCGCCGACGACATCGCCACCGACAACACCGTGCCGTCCACCCGCGTGGCCGATGCGCGCATCACCTATTCGGGGACTGGCTCGTTTGCCGATGCCAGCCAGCCCGGGTGGCTGGACCGCTTCTTCATCAGCCCGCTTTGGCCTTTCTGAGTACGGATGACCATGTTCAACGTGAGGCAGCTGATTGCCGCAACCCTGCTCCTGTCCTGTGCCTTCGCGGCCCAGGCCGAGCGCTTGAAGGACATCGCCAGTATCTCTGGCGTGCGTTCCAACCAGTTGATCGGCTATGGCCTGGTGGTGGGGCTCAACGGCACGGGTGACCAGACCACCCAGACGCCGTTCACCCTGCAGACCTTCAACAACATGCTGTCACAGTTCGGCATCAAGGTGCCGGCCGGTTCCGGCAACGTGCAGTTGAAAAACGTCGCGGCGGTGTCGGTGCACGCCGACCTGCCGGCGTTCGCCAAACCCGGCCAGGTGGTGGACATCACCGTTTCGTCGATCGGCAACTCCAAGAGCCTGCGCGGCGGCAGCCTGCTGCTGACCCCGCTCAAGGGTATCGACGGCAACGTCTACGCGATCGCCCAGGGCAACCTGGTGGTCGGCGGCTTCGATGCCGAAGGGCGCGATGGCTCGAAGATCACCGTCAACGTTCCGTCGGCCGGGCGTATCCCGGGGGGCGCCAGCGTCGAGCGGGCCGTGCCGAGCGGGTTCAACCAGGGCAACAGCCTGACCCTGAACCTCAACCGCCCAGACTTCACCACCGCCAAGCGCATCGTCGACAAGGTCAACGAACTGCTTGGCCCAGGCGTCGCCCAGGCCTTGGACGGTGGCTCGGTACGCGTCAGTGCGCCGATGGACCCAAGCCAGCGGGTGGATTACCTGTCGATCCTGGAAAACCTCGAGATCGACCCGGGCCAGGCGGTGGCGAAAGTCATCATCAACTCGCGTACCGGCACCATCGTCATTGGCCAGAACGTCAAGGTGTCGCCGGCCGCAGTGACCCACGGCAGCCTGACCGTGACCATTACCGAAGACCCGATCGTCAGCCAGCCGGGGCCGTTCTCCAATGGCCAGACTGCCGTGGTGCCACGCTCGCGGGTCAACGCCGAGCAGGAAGCCAAGCCGATGTTCAAGTTCGGCCCGGGGACCACGCTGGATGAAATCGTCCGCGCGGTGAACCAGGTTGGCGCGGCGCCCAGCGACCTGATGGCGATCCTCGAAGCCCTGAAACAGGCCGGCGCCTTGCAAGCCGACCTGATCGTGATCTGAGGACGCAGGATGAACAGCAAAAGCCTGGTATCCGGTGGCGCCGACAGCGGCGCCTACACCGACCTCAACCGCCTGAACTCGCTCAAGCACGGCGACCGCGACAGCGAAGCCAACGTGCGCAAGGTGGCCCAGGAGTTCGAATCGCTGTTCATCAGCGAAATGCTCAAGGCCTCGCGCAAGGCCAGCGATGTGCTGGCCGCCGACAACCCGATGAACACCGAGACGGTCAAACAGTACCGCGACATGTATGACCAGCAGCTGGCCGTGAGCATGTCCCGCGAGGGTGGCGGTATCGGCCTGCAGGACGTGCTGGTGCGCCAGTTGACCAAGAGCAAGAGCACGGCAGGCGCCAGCAGCCCGTTTGCGCGCGGCGAGGGCAGTGGCCCGGCGCTGTGGGGCAACAAGGTGGCTGAGCCGGTGCATGCCACCGAGTCGGGTGCCACCCGCAACGACGTCGCGGCCCTCAATGCGCGGCGCCTGGCGCTGCCGAGCAAGCTCACCGACCGCCTGCTGGCCGGCATCGTGCCGTCGGCCGCGACCAGCAACGGCGCCGCCGTGCCGGCCCGTGACGGCCAGCAAGTGGCCAAGGCCTTTGCCGTGCCGGAAAACGGCCTGCGCATTGTCGGGCGTGCCGTGGCCCAGCCGCCGCTGGCGCCGAACAAAGCCTTCAGCGACAGCGACACGTTCGTGGCGACCATGCTGCCGATGGCCGAGCAGGCCGCCAAGCGCATCGGTATCGACCCGCGCTACCTGGTGGCCCAGGCGGCGCTGGAAACGGGCTGGGGCAAGTCGGTCATGCGCAACACCGATGGCAGCAGCAGCCACAACCTGTTCGGCATCAAGGCCAGTGGCAACTGGCAGGGCGAGCAGGCGAGGGCGATCACCAGCGAATTCCGTGATGGCCAATTCGTCAAGGAAACGGCGGCGTTCCGCTCGTACGATTCCTACCAGGACAGCTTCCATGACCTGGTGAATCTGTTGCAGGGCAATTCCCGCTATCAAGGTGCGCTGGACGCGGCCGATAACCCTGAGCAGTTTGCAAGAGAGCTGCAAAAGGCAGGTTATGCGACTGACCCGGGCTATGCGAAGAAGATCATCAGCATCGCCCAGCAAATGCAAGCAACCCCTCAATACGCCATGGCTGGCAGAACCACGAATCTATAAAAGGACTAAATCATGTCGAGCCTGATTTCGATCGGCCTGAGTGGCCTGAGTGCCAGCCAGGCGGCATTGTCGGTTACCAGTAACAACATCGCCAACGCCGCCACCAGTGGCTATTCGCGCCAGCAGACGATCCAGGCCGCAGGGGCCTCGCATAACATCGGCGCGGGCTTTCTCGGTACCGGTACTACGCTGTCGGACGTGCGCCGTATCTACAGCGCTTACCTGGACAACCAGCTGCAGACCGCCACCTCGCTGCAGGCCGACTCGGTCGCGTTCCAGGACCAGATCACTAGCGTCGACAAGCTGCTGGCTGACCGCGACACCGGTATCAGTTCGGTCCTTACCGCGTTCTTCTCGGCCTTGCAGACGGCGGCGGCCAAGCCCGGCGACGTTGCTTCGCGGCAGTTGCTGCTGACCCAGGCGCAGACCTTGAGCAACCGCTTCAACGCGGTGTCCAACCAGCTCACCCAGCAGAACGAAACGATCAACTCGCAGCTCGATACCATGGCGGGTCAGGTCAACAAGCTCACGGCCAACATCGCCGAGTACAACAAGCAGATCTCTGCAGCGACGGCCACCGGCAATACCCCCAACAGCCTGCTGGATGCGCGCAGCGAAGCGGTTCGCCAGCTCAACGAGCTGGTCGGCGTGACCGTGCAGGAGCGCGACGGCAACTACGACGTCTACCTGGGCAGCGGCCAGTCGCTGGTCACCGGCAACAAGGCCAACACCCTGTCGGTGCAGCCGGGGGTTGCCGACAAGAGCCAGGCCAGCCTGCGTATCAACTATGAGTCGTTCAGCTCTGACGTGACCTCGGTGGTGAGCGGTGGCGCGATCGGCGGTCTGCTGCGCTACCGTCAGGACGTGCTGACGCCGTCGATGAACGAGCTCGGCCGCGTCGCCCTGGTCGTGGCTGACAGCATCAACAGCCAGCTGGGCCAGGGCCTGGATGCCAATGGCCAGTTCGGCAGCTCGCTGTTCTCCAGCATCAACAGCGCCACCGCCGTCGCCCAGCGCAGCCTGGCGTCGTCGAACAACAGTGCAGGGTCTGGCAACCTGAATGTGAGCATTGCCGACAGTGGCGCGCTGACCACCTACGACTACGAGGTGAAGTTCACCAGCGCCAACCAGTACAGCGTGCGCCGCTCCGACGGCACCGACATGGGCAGCTTCGACCTCAATGCCGACCCGGCACCGGTGATCGACGGCTTCAGCCTGGCGCTCAAGGGCGGCGGCCTGGCGGCGGGTGACAGCTTCAAGGTGATCCCCACGCGTGCGGCAGCAGGCAGCATCACCACGACCCTGACCGATGCCAACAAGTTGGCGTTCGCCGGGCCGATCAGCGCCGCAGCGGGTAGCGGCAACAGCGGCACCGGCACCATCACCCAGCCTGCCCTGGGCGAATCGCTGGACATCTATGGCGGTGCCGATACTGCGTTGATCCAGCAGTCGATTCGCGACTCGATGCCGGTACGCGTGGTCTTCGACGCCGCCAACGGTGGCTCCCAGGGCTACAAGCTGTTCGATGCCAAAGGCACTCAGATCGGCACCGGCAGCGTGGTGCCTGGCCAGGACAATAAACTGTCCGTGGCCGTGCCCATGCTCGATGCGGCTGGTAATCCAATCCTCGATGGCAGCGGCAACCCGCGCACCTTCAGTGTCGAAACCACGATCGGCGGCAGCCCGGCGGCGAATGACAGCTTCACCCTGTCGTTCAATGCCGACGGCAAGGCAGACAACCGCAATGCCACGGCACTGCTCGACCTGCAGACCAAGTCGACGGTGAACACCGGGTCTGGTGGCGGCACCAGCTTCACCTCGGCCTATGCCTCGCTGGTCGAGCGCGTGGGCGCCAAGGCCAGCCAGGCTGCCATCGACACCACCGCGACCGAGGCGGTCATCAAGTCCGCCAGCGAGAGCCGCAGCGCGGTTTCCGGGGTCAACCTCGATGACGAGGCGGCGAGCCTTGTGAAGTTCCAGCATTACTACACGGCGTCGTCGCAGATCATCAAGGCGGCGCAAGAAACCTTCAGCACCCTGATCAATGCTTTGTAAGGAGTAGACTCTCGTGCGTATTTCCACTGCTCAGTTCTACGAGTCCAGCGCCACTAGCTACTCCAAGAATTTCTCTGGCATGAACAAGACCAACGACCAGGTCACCTCGGGTATCCGTATCCAGACGGCGGCCGATGACCCGGTCGGCGCCGCGCGCCTGCTGCTGCTGCAACAACAGCAGGCACTGCTGGACCAGTACGGCGGCAACATCAATACGGTGAGCAACGCCCTGCTGCAGGAGGAGAGCGTGCTCTCCACCGTCAACGACGCCATGCAGCGCGCCAGTGAGCTGGCGATCCGTGCGGGCGGGCCTGGGGTCACAGACTCCGACCGCGTGGCCATCAGCACCGAGCTCAAAGAGATCGAAGCCAACATCTTCGGCCTGCTGAACTCGCGCGATGCCAACGGCGACTACATGTTCGGCGGCTCCAAGAGCACTTCGCCACCCTATGTGCGCAACTCCGACGGCACCTACAGCTACCACGGTGACCAGACCCAGCTGAGCCTGCAGGTGTCCGACACCCTGAACCTGGCGACCAACGATACCGGCTTCAGCGTATTCGACTCGGCCAGCAACAAGAGCCGCACCGAGTCGACGCTCTTGGTGCCGGCCACCGACGATGGCGTGGTCGGGGTGTCGCCAGGCTTGATGACCTCGAGCAGCAGCTACAACAACAACTTCACTGCAGGCCAGCCCTACAAGCTGACCTTCACCAGTGCGACCCAGTACGTGATCACCGACGGCACGGGCCGCGATATCACCGCTGAAACCGCCACCAACGGTCACTTCGACAGCAACACCGAAGGCTCCAACCGCATCGCCTTGCGTGGCGTCGAGTTCGAAATCACGGTCACGCTGGAAGAGGGCGCCGACGCCGACGCTTCGGTGGCGGGGCGCGAGTTTTCCCTGGCGGCGCGGCCGGACTCGTTCAACACCACCCGCAGCGCCGGCAACACCTCCAGCGCCCAGGTCACCAGCAGCACCGTAAGCGACGAGGCGGCCTATCGCAGCACGTTCCCCAGCAACGGTGCAGTGATCAAGTTCACCGGCCCTGGCAGCTACGAGTTCTACGCGCAGCCACTGACGGCTGACAGCAAGCCTGTGGCTACTGGTACGTTTACGGCGCCAGCCTTGACGGTGGCGGGTGTGACCTACCAGGTTTCCGGTTCGCCGGAGGCGGGTGACCAGTTTGCCGTTACCGCCAACACTCACCAGAACCAAAACGTGCTGGAAACCCTCAGCCAGCTGCGCGCTGCGCTGGATACGCCGGTCACGGGCACAGGCCAGGCCAACTCGCTGAAGGATGCCGCGGCTTCGGCCATCGCCAACCTGGCCAGCGCCCGTGAGCAGGTCGATGTCACCCGGGGTTCGATCGGTGCCCGTGGCAACTCGCTGGAGATCCAGCGCCAGGAGAACACCAGCCTGGGCCTGGCCAACAAGACCACCCAGAACGCCATCGGCAACACGGACATGTCGCAGGCTGCGATTACGCTGACCTTGCAGCAAGCCATGCTCGAAGCTTCGCAGCTGGCTTTCTCGCGCATTTCCCAGTTGAGCCTGTTCAACAAGCTCTGATCCGCTGCTGCCCCTGCAGGCTCGCACAATCCTTGTGCGGCCTTGCCGGGGCGCCGGACCGGTCGTAATGGGCTGCGCAGCGGCCCCAGGTTCTGTGGCGCAGCAAAAATCGCCGGGGCCGCTACGCAGCCCTTTCGCGACGCAAGGCCGCTCCTACGGGGATCTGTGCCTGCCTGGTCATTCCTCGAATTCCTCAGTCTCCACGCCCCGCGCACGGCTTTCGTAGCATTTCAATGTGACCAATGAGTCAAAACGCTCATCTTCCCTGTATTCTATGCAGCAGCTGTTGCAGCATTTTGTTACCGGTGCGCAGGCGAGCTCTGCTTTCAACCCTTGGCGGTGACGCTCCGGTATTTGGCGCCCTCAATTCATCGAGTGGTGGTCTTTGGCTGTTTTCATTGGGAAGCCAGAATGATTGGCATCAAAAGCATCGCGAGTTACGTGCCCACCGCTGGCCTGGACAACTATGTCCAGGGTGCGAAGTTCGGCAAGGACGAAGAGTTCATGTTCGGCAAGATCGGCGCGTCGTTCCTGCCGCGCAAGGCCGAAGAGCAGGAAACCTCCGACCTCTGCGTAGAGGCCGCCCAGGCCCTGTTCGCCAGCAACCCTGACCTTGATCCGCAGTCGATCGATGCGCTGATCGTGGTCACGCAGAATGGTGATGAAGAGGGCCTGCCGCACACCGCTGCCATCGTCCAGAGCAAACTTGGCCTGTCTACCCGCGTGGCGGCGTTCGACGTGTCGCTGGGCTGCTCCGGCTATGTGTATGGCTTGTATGCGATCAAAGGCTTCATGGAAGCGGCAGGGCTGAAGAACGGCTTGCTGATCACCGCCGACCCGTATTCGAAGATCGTCGACCCGGAAGACCGCAACACCACCATGCTGTTCGGCGACGCCGCCACCGCCACCTGGATGGGTGAAAACGCGGTGTGGAACTTGGGTGAAGCGCGTTTCGGTACTGACGGCTCCGGTGCCGAGCACCTTAAAGTCACTGACGGCAAGTTCTTCATGAACGGCCGCCAGGTGTTCAACTTTGCCTTGGTCAAGGTGCCGGCGCACCTGCACGAACTGCTGGATGCCAGTGGCCTGACGTCGGCGGATATCGACGCCTTCTGTATTCACCAGGGCAGTGCGGCGATTGTCGATGCCGTGGCCCGGCGCTTCGAAGAGCAACACCCGGAGAAGTTCGTCAAGGACATGCTGGAAACCGGCAACACCGTGTCGTCCAGCGTGCCGCTGCTGTTGCAGAAGCACATGCTTGACGGCAGCTGGAAGCGTGTGGCGATCAGCGGCTTTGGTGTGGGCTTGTCTTGGGGTTCGGCCATCCTGTATCGCGACTGATTGCTCGCAGCCCCCAAAAAAGCGCCCGGCGGCCACCGCCTGGCGCTTTTTTTATGCCTGCAGAAAAACCGCTCTCGTGGTGGTGCTGCAAGCCGTTATCTGGCGCATTTCATAAGGTTTTTGACGCCAATAAAATGCCCTTAAGCCCTTGATTTTCCGAGGGTGGCCGCTTGCCAGTATTTTTTTTTCAAAAAAGCCCTCAAGCAACCCGCGCACCCGACGATAACTATTACGAAGGTTCTCTAGGCCAAGCCGGCGGTTGCCAAGGCCGGAAGCCGCAGTACCCATCCAACGAGGATTTCGTCATGGCTTTAACTGTAAACACCAACATTGCGTCGATCACTACTCAGGGCAACCTGACCAAGGCGAGCAACGCTCAGACCACTTCGATGCAGCGTCTGTCCTCGGGTCTGCGTATCAACAGCGCTAAAGACGACGCTGCTGGCCTGCAGATCGCCAACCGTCTGACCAGCCAGATCAATGGCCTGGGCCAGGCTGTGAAGAACGCCAACGACGGTATCTCGATCGCCCAGACCGCTGAAGGTGCGATGCAGGCTTCGACCGACATCCTGCAAAAAATGCGTACCCTGGCTCTGTCCTCGGCTACTGGCTCCCTGAGCGCCGACGACCGTAAGTCGAACAACGACGAATACCAGGCGCTGACCGCTGAGCTGAACCGTATCTCGGAAACCACCACCTTCGGTGGCCAGAAGCTGCTGGACGGTTCGTACGGCACCAAGGCCATCCAGGTCGGCGCCAACGCCAACGAAACCATCAACCTGGCCCTGGACAACGTTTCCGCCAAGAGCATCGGCTCGCAGCAGATCAAGTCGGGCACTATCTCGCCAAGCGCCAGCGGCGTCGCCGCAGCCGATCTGGTTGTCACTGGCAACGGTCAGAGCAAAACCGTCAGCTACGATGCCGGCTCCTCGGCCAAAGACATCGCTGCCAAACTCAATGGCTCGATCGGTGGCCTGACTGCTACTGCCAGCACCGAAGTCAAACTGGCTGTTGCCAGTGGCGCTGCAGCTACTCCAGCCAACTTCGACCTGACTGTAGGCGGTAGCACCGTCAGCTTCATCGGTGTTAAGGACACCGCAAGCCTGGCTGATCAGTTGAAGTCCAACGCCGCCAAGCTGGGTATCAGCGTCAACTATGACGAATCGACCAAGAGCCTGTCGGTCAAGTCGGACACTGGCGAGAACCTGGCCTTCACCTCCAAAGCTGGCGCAGACGCCATCTCGGTGGGTGCACGCAACGGCAGCGGTGATTTCCCAGGTACTCTGACCACGCTTTCCGCTACCCTTGACGACAAATCGACTATCACTGGCCAGATTTCTCTGGACTCCGCCAAAGGTTACTCGGTCGCTAACGGTGCAACCGGTACGGGTGCTACTGACCTGTTCGGCGCGGCGTCCAAGTCCTCGGATAAAACCACCATCGCTGATACCGATGTTACCGACGCCGTCAATGCCCAGAACGCTCTGGCCGTTATCGACAAGGCCATCGGTTCGATCGACAGCGTCCGTTCGGGCCTGGGTGCTACCCAGAACCGTCTGCAAACCACCGTCGACAACCTGCAGAACATCCAGAAGAACTCCACCGCTGCCCGCTCCACCGTGCAGGACGTGGACTTCGCTTCGGAAACTGCCGAGCTGACCAAGCAGCAGACCCTGCAGCAGGCTTCGACTGCGATCCTGTCGCAGGCTAACCAGCTGCCATCTTCGGTCCTGAAACTGCTTCAGTAATTCAGGCGCCTGAGTAAAGGGTGAAAGGGCGCGTTTACGTGCCCTTTCACCCTTTTTGGCATG
The DNA here is from genome assembly GCF_028682155.1 of Pseudomonas sp. 39004. Classification (NCBI taxonomy): domain Bacteria; kingdom Pseudomonadati; phylum Pseudomonadota; class Gammaproteobacteria; order Pseudomonadales; family Pseudomonadaceae; genus Pseudomonas; species Pseudomonas sp. 39004. The sequence continues at coordinate 4,210 of NZ_JANIAG010000029.1, read as the reverse complement.
AGGAGTTCGAAACATGGACATGAATGTCAAGCTGAGCCAGGTGTACCCGTCTGTGTTACCCCAGGCGCCAGTCGCTGACCGGGACCCGGTAGTGCCTGCCAAAGTGCAGGAGGCTGCTGCTGCCCCTGATAGTCAGCCGCACTCGCGCGAAGACCTGGAGAAGGCGGTTGGCGAGATTCGTGATTTCGTCCAGTCGAGCCAGCGTCAGCTGGACTTTTCCATTGATGATTCCACGGGGCAGGTTGTGGTCAAGGTGATCGCCACCCAATCAGGTGAAGTGATTCGCCAGCTCCCGTCGGAAACAGCACTGAAGCTTGCACAAAGCCTCAGTGAAGCCGGCAGCCTGCTGTTTAATGATCAGGCATAGGCTGGCATGATTTTTGTTGCTGTTATCTATTTGATGGATTTATCCGCCAAGGATCCGGCAGCTACTGAACAAGGAGAGCAATGATGGCAGGTACAACAGTCAGCGGTATTGGCTCGGGCATTGATACCCAGGCGATTGTCGATTCCCTGGTGGCCGCGCAGAAGGCGCCGAAGCAGGCGCAGATCAATACCCAAACGCTGAAGGCAACCACCACGTTGTCCTCTATCGGCAAGATTCAGTCGGCCCTGGATGCCTTCCGCGGCGCCTTGACCAACATGACCGACACCAACAGCTTCGGCGGTTTGAGCCTGAAGTCTTCGGATGAGAAGGTCGCGACCGTCACCATGGGTACCGGTGCTGCCAACGGTTCGTTCAAGTTGATTGTCGACAAGCTGGCGACTGCGTCGAAAATCTCGACCAAGGTCTATGCGAACGGCGCGGGCTCGGTAGTCAATGCCGGTAGCACACCGACCACCTTGACCATTCGTCAGAATGACAAGAACTACGATCTGAGCGTTCCTGCCGGCGCAACACTGCAGCAGGTGCGCGATAACATCAACAGCCAGTTCGGCGTGGCGGGCCTCAGCGCCAACGTGCTGACGGATGCCAATGGCTCGCGTTTGATCATCACCTCGACCAAGATGGGTGAAGGCTCCGACATTACCCTGCTGGGCGATTCAGGCATCGATACGGGCTATACCGTTGTCGATGAACCGGCGGATGCTGAGTACACGCTCGACGGCATTGCCATGAAGTCCAAGACCAATGACATCACCGATGCCGTCAGTGGTCTGAACATCAAGCTGATCGGTACTTCACCGAAAAACGCTACCAGTGGCGAAGTGACCGCTACCATTCTTTCGCTGAGTACCAGTTCCGCGACGTTGAAGTCGGGCCTCAAGGGTTTCATTGATACCTACAACGCCTTGCTCAATGTGATGAACGCAGAAACCAAGGTCACCAAGAATGCCAACGGCACCATGACCGCTGCCGCGCTGACCGGTGATGCCGCGATGCGCACGTTGATGTCCTCCATTCGTGAGGAGCTCAATGCGGTGTCGGGCAATGGCACCTTGAAATCGCTTGCGGCCTTCGGTGTCACCTCGGCCCAGGATGGCGGTGCGCTGAGCCTGGACGACAAGAAATGGGACAAGGTTGCCTCGAACAATGCGGCAGACGTGACCAGTATTTTCAATGGCAAGGACGGTTTGCTGGCGCGCCTGCAGAAGGTCACCGAGCCATTCGCCAAAGCCGCCACCGGCTCCCTCGCCGAGCGCTCCAAGACCCTGAGCGAAAGCCTGACCAAGCTCAAGAGCGAGCAGGACTCGCTGGATGCTCGTATGGAAGCCCTGCAGAAAAGCCTGCAAGACAAGTACAACAACATGGATACCCTGGTCACTCAGTTGCGTCAGCAGCAGAACTCGGTGCTGAGTACCCTCAACGCACTGAACAAATCGAGCGACGATTGATCAGTGAGCGGTGCGTGAAGCCCGGGCGTAACGCCCGGCTTCATGTCATCAGCCGGTAAAGTTTTCCGCCTTTTGCCCGATACAGGGAATATCACCCCCCTTTAGCCTGCCCGTCACGAGGTCGCAAGATGAATCCCATGAGAGCCCTTCGTCAGTACCAGAAGGTCAATTCCCATGCCCAGATTTCCGAAGCCACGCCGCATCGCCTGGTGCAGATGCTGATGGAGGGTGGCCTTGATCGCATGGCGCAAGCCAAGGGTGCAATGGCCCGTGGCGACATCGCGGAAAAGGGGCTGATGCTCGGCAAGGCGATCGACATCATCATCGGCCTGCGCGATGGGTTGTTGCCTGAAAAGAGCGAAAACCCGGAGTACGTCGAAAAGCTCGACGCCCTTTACGTCTACATGACCAACCGCTTGATGCAGGCCAACGTCGACAACGATGCCGGCATTATCGACGAAGTTGCCCAGCTGCTGATTACCGTGAAAAGCGGTTGGGACGGCATCGCCGACGCCCAGCCCGCCAGCTGACGGAAGGAGATTACCGTGACCGCACTGCAACGCCTCGATGACACCTGTGATGCCCTGATCGGTGCCTTGGGTGAGCGTGACTGGGATGCCATTGCCAAGCTGGATGTGGCGTGCCGCGCGTGCATCGACGAGGTACTGGAAACCCACGCGATGGACCAGGCGTTGCTGCGCGGAAAGCTGGAAGGGGTGCTGCGGGTCTACCGCAACCTGATCGATGTGACAACCGGTGAACGCCAGGCAATTGCCGAAGAGATGATGCAGATCAACCAAGCGAAAAATGCTTCGAAGGTTTATCATCTGTTCAGTTAATATGCGCACAACTGAATAAAAGGCGCCATAAATTTGACTGTTTGGGCCTTTTTGACTTTACTAGTGGCTGTTTTCGAATTTCAGACGTCCGAACACTGACCATTCAGTCGGAATGATGTCGAGCATGCCCTTGCAGGGCGCCGATATGACTAGGGAAGTTGCTATTGCATGTGGCGTGAAACCAAGATTCTGCTGATCGATGACGACAGCGCGCGCCGCCGCGACCTTGCGGTGGTGCTGAACTTTCTCGGCGAAGAAAACCTCGCTTGCTCGAGCCAGGACTGGCAACAGGCGGTCGAGACGTTGTCCTCGAGTCGTGAAGTGCTGTGCGTGCTCATCGGCGCTGTAAACGCTCCGGGCAATCTCCTAGGGCTCGTTAAGACAGTGGCGGGTTGGGATGAGTTCCTTCCTGTTATGCTTTTAGGTGAAATTTCTTCTGCCGAGTTCCCGGAAGACCTTCGTCGCCGGGTACTGTCCAACCTGGAAATGCCACCAAGCTACAGCCAGCTGCTGGATTCGCTGCACCGTGCCCAGGTCTATCGCGAGATGTACGACCAGGCCCGCGAGCGTGGCCGCCAACGCGAACCCAACCTGTTCCGCAGCCTGGTCGGCACCAGCCGTGCCATCCAGCACGTGCGGCAGATGATGCAGCAAGTGGCCGATACCGACGCCAGCGTGCTGATTCTGGGTGAGTCCGGCACCGGCAAGGAAGTGGTGGCGCGCAACCTGCACTACCACTCCAAGCGCCGCGAAGCGCCGTTCGTGCCGGTCAACTGTGGCGCGATCCCGGCCGAGCTGCTCGAAAGCGAACTGTTCGGCCACGAGAAGGGCGCCTTTACCGGGGCGATCACCAGCCGTGCCGGGCGTTTCGAACTGGCCAACGGCGGTACCCTGTTTCTCGACGAAATTGGCGACATGCCCTTGCCGATGCAAGTCAAGCTGCTGCGTGTGCTGCAGGAGCGTACGTTCGAGCGCGTGGGTAGCAACAAGACCCAGAGCATCGACGTGCGCATCATCGCCGCGACGCACAAAAACCTCGAGAGCATGATCGAGGACGGTACCTTCCGCGAAGATCTGTACTACCGGTTGAACGTGTTCCCCATCGAGATGGCGCCGCTGCGTGAGCGGGTAGAAGACATCCCGTTGCTGATGAACGAGCTGATTTCGCGCATGGAGCACGAAAAGCGTGGTTCCATTCGCTTCAATTCCGCTTCGATCATGTCGCTGTGCCGCCATGGCTGGCCGGGCAATGTGCGCGAGCTGGCCAACCTGGTCGAGCGCATGGCGATCATGCACCCGTACGGGGTGATTGGCGTGTCCGAGCTGCCGAAAAAATTCCGCTACGTCGATGACGAAGACGAGCAGATGGTCGACAGCCTGCGCAGTGACCTGGAAGAGCGCGTGGCAATCAATGGCCACGCGCCGAACTTCAGCAACCCTGCGATGCTCCCGCCTGAAGGGCTGGACCTGAAGGACTACCTCGGTAGCCTGGAGCAGGGCCTGATCCAGCAGGCGCTGGACGACGCCAACGGTAT